>JAFTLD010000005.1 GCA_017452945.1 Clostridia bacterium
GTTGCTTCCATTGACGACAACGGTATCAACTATCTGCGTTGGGATATGTTCCAGCGTGGTACCAACAACGTTATTGACATGGCTTACATCGCAGCATTCAACTCTGCTGAGTATGCTGAAGCTTTCTTTGCTAAGTCCATGATCATCGCTGATACCACCAACACTTTCGTATCCGACGTTAACTCCAACGAAGCAGGCGCTAAGTTTGACGCTGCTGACATCAATTACATCATGGATCTGCGTCCCGGCACCAGCGGCTGGTCCGTAGTTGAAGAAAACGGTGAAAAAGTTTACTTCATGAACGGTATTGACGCTGTAACCGCTGATATGGACGGTGCATACTACTTCAAGGCTAATATCAAGCAGTCTATCAATAATGCAGGTGTTGGTCTGGTCGCTCGTGGCTATAACGCTACTATGTCCAGCGACGAATCCGTTCAGTTCAAGATTACCAACTTCTATGAAACCGACGCTACCGTTGATAACTTCTGCGGTGGTTCCGGTATCTATGCTTACACCGGCAACGGCAATCTGACTGTTGTTGTTAAGTACTACAACCCCGATAACGGCACTCGCGTTGGCAACAAGGTTTACCGTATACCTGCAGAGGGCTCTGAGCTCATTCTGGCTGACGACGGCTACAGTGTTTCCGTTATTCTGGATGGCGTAACCTACGCTATCATTGATCTTTCCGGTACTGTTACATATGATGACATTACCACCACTCCCGAAGGCGCATTCGCAGCTAAGGCTGTTGTAACCCTGAAGACCGGTGTAACCGAGACCATTGAAAACACTCTGGTTGCTGATTCCGTAAACTCTCAGGTTGGTCTGACCTGCCGTGCTTCCCAGTTCAAGTTCTCCTCTGTTGAGGTTGGCGGCTTCTCCGCTATCGAAGTTCCCGCTCTCGAGATCGTTGAGCCCGAACCCGTTGATCCCAATGCTCCCATTTCTGTAGGCGATGCTAACTACCTTGCAGGCGTTGCTAACGGTGGTAACCACATCGCTTCCGCTGTTGTTTCCGATGATGGCGCATACGTAACCATTACCTCCGCTACCGGCGGCGACCCCAACTTCTCCGTACTTCCCGGCGGCTCTGCAGTTGCAGGCGTTCAGTACGTTGGTCTGAAGTACCGTACCACTGTTGCTGCAGGCGGTGAATTCTTCATCGGTTCTGCAAGCATCACCGGCGGTGCTGACGAGCTCAAGTTCGACTACATTGCTGACGGTGAATGGCACATTCTGATTCTGGACCTGTCCACTCACTCCACTGTTGTTGACGGTCTTGTAAACTACATTCGTTACGACTTCTACATGGGCGGCGAAAACCAGTCCATCGACGTTGCTAACATTGCTCTGTTCGGTTCTCTTGAGGCTGCTAACTCCTTCTACGGCATTGAGACTCCCGCTGAGCCCGAAGGCTTCGTAATCTCCGGCTCCAATGCAGACGGTGTTCTGTACGTAACCGGTACCGTTACCGGCGGTCGTTTTGACGGCTCCTTCAACGTTGCTGACGCTGCTGTATTCTTCAAGGAAGATGCAGGCGAAGGTCTGTACAAGCTGTACTACGTTGTTGACGGTGTTAACAACTATATCGTAATGGCTGATAAGGCTGCAGGCGGTTCCATCACCACTGATGCAGCTGCTGCTACCGTTTTTGAGTGGAATGCTACTCTGAACACTCACGAGGTTGCTGAAGACGACAATGCTCGCGCTTTCGGTTGCCAGAACGATTCTACCTATACAAACTTCAGCGCTTACGCTGTAAGCAATGCTGAAAGCAATCCCGGTAAGTACAACTGGGGCGTTTCCACTCCCGTTTCCGAGCTTGAAGCTCCCGCTCCCGAAAAGCCGGTTTATGAAGGCAACTGGCACGCTTCCGTAGATTCCTTTATGTACTGTGTAAATAGTGACTTCTCTGATGTCGTTGATTTCACCGGTGCAGCTACCAACAGTGCTAATAACGGCACCACCATTACCAATGGAACCGGCACTCTCACTTCCGTAACTGCTAACTACATCTACCTTTCAAACGGTTGGCTCGCAGTTGACGGCTATTCTCTCGAGAACTGGGCTTGCGACGTTTACGCAGCTGACGGCACTCTGCTCAAGACCTTTGATCTTGCACTCAGAGAAGCTGAAGAAGGCGTTTTGACCCACGTTGGCACCGGTATGGGCTATGCAGGCGTTCCTAACAGAATTGGTCAGAACGACGGCGAAATTCTGTATCTTGGCGAGTACACAGGTCAGACTGTTACCGTTGTTTACAGAGTTGATGCAGGTGAGTACACCATCAACATGATCGAGCTTGAGGTTATCGTTCCTTAATCGATTCATTTTCACTAACCAAACAAATTTGGGCTCTCCTTCGGGAGAGCCCTTTTTTCCTGATTAATTAGCGGAATAAAAAGGGGCTTCTTTACGTAAAGGAAGTCCCTTTTTTGACGTCTGCGGAAACTAATCAATCGAATAAACAAATAAGGACTGCATCCATGTGAATACAGTCCTTGTTTTGTACGAAATTCTCTAATTCTTATTATTCTTCAATATTTGTATCGGTCGGTTCGATTTCAATATCCTCTTGGATATTTTCAACCTCTGCAGCCTGTTCATCAACGGTTTCGGTGATAGATGCATCGCTTTCACTCACAATCTCTTCCAATTCGTCCTGACGGGCAATCTTGGTGAAGTTTACGATCTTCTGTCCCTCAGCAAGACGCATCACGCGCACACCGCCCGCACTTCTGGAGTACGTGGGAATATCTGCAGCACAGGTACGGATCATGGTGCCTGCATCTGTAATGATCATGACGTCATCGTTGTCGTCAACCACGTTGATACCGGAAAGCAGACCTGTCTTTTCAGACAGTGCATGGCAAGCAACACCATGACCGCCACGATGCTTCATCTGACGGAAGTTTTCAAAATCGGTACGTTTGCCATAGCCGTTCTCGGTAATCGTGATCAAGGATTTGCCCTCGGTCACGCTTGCAACGCCTACAACGTAGTCGTCACCGCGTAGCTTGATGCCGCGCACGCCTGTTGCGGTTCTGCCCATAGGACGAACGCTTTCGTCGTCAATGGTAAAGCGTACGGCATTGCCTTGCTTGGTTGCGATCATCAGATCTGTGGGGTATGCGTAGGTGTGGGTAACGAATACAAGCTCGTCGCCTTCCTTGAGTGCAAGTGCGATCTTACCGCCCTTGCGGTGATATTCATATTCTGTCAGAAGGGTTCTCTTTATAATACCGTACTTGGTCACCATGGTCAGGTATTCGCCCTCGGCAAACTCGTGGATCGAGATCATAGCCGTGATCTTTTCACCCTCTGCAAGCTCCAAGACGTTATTGACGTGCGTACCCTTGGCAGTTCTGGAAGCCTCGGGAATCATGAACGCACGCAGCATTTGCACGCGTCCCTTGTTGGTAAAGAGCATGAGGTTGGAGTGCGAGTGTACGACCACAACCTTTTCAATAAAGTCTTCTTCCTTGGTAGTCAGCGCAGCCTTACCCATGCCACCGCGGTGCTGTGCGGTGTACTCGGATGCAGGTTGACGCTTGATATAGCCACTGTGTGTCAGAGTGATCACACAATCGTGCTTTTCGATCAGATCCTCCAGCACGATATCGTCCTCGGATTCTTCAATTCTTGTGCGGCGCGCGTCACCGAACTTGCGCTTGATCTCGCTCATTTCATCGCAGATAATGGCGCGAATACGGTTGATATCACCCAAAATTGCTCTGTATTCAATGATAGCTGCATTGAGAGAAGCAAGCTTTTCTTCAATCTTTTTGCGTTCCAGACCGCAAAGACGGCCCAGCGTCATGGAAACGATGGCCTGCGCCTGCTCCTCGGAAAGGTGCGCGTCTTCAGCCATGGCAAAAGCCTCCAAGTTGAGTGCAGCGGCAGAGCCGTCGTCGGTCTGCTCACCGTTAAAGCGTGCCATCAGGTTTTTCTTGGCAGTAGGCTGATCCTCGGATGCGCGGATGATGTTGATCACCTCGTCCAGATTGTCTATCGCCAGCTTATAACCCTCGTAAATGTGTGCTTCACGCAAAGCAGCATCCAGCTCGTGCTGGGTACGGCGGGTGATGACAGATTCCTGATGATGGATATAGTGATCCAGTATCTGGGCGAGATTAAGCGTTTTGGGCTCGTTGCCCACGATGGCAAGCATATTGATCGAACAGGTATCCTGCAGCTGAGAATACTTATAAAGCTGATTTAAGATGATCTGACCGTTTGCATCACGCTTGTATTCAATGACGATTCTCATGCCGTTACGGCCGGATTCATCGCGCATATCGGTAATACCTTCCACTCTCTTATCCTTGACAAGGTTGGCAATCGCCTCGCAAAGCTGGCTCTTGTTGACCATGTAAGGAATCTCGGTGATGATGATACGGCGGTTATCCTCGTCGATCTCAGCCTTTGCACGTACCTGAATCTTGCCCTTACCGGTCAGGTATGCTTCCTTAATGCCGTTGGTACCGTAAATGGTGCCGTAGGTGGGGAAGTCGGGGCCCTTGATAAACTGCATCAACTCCTCTACCGTGCATTCGGGATTGTGAATGCGGTGGATGGTGGCGTCAATGGTTTCGGAAAGGTTGTGAGGGGGAATATTGGTCGCCATACCGACTGCAATACCCACAGAACCGTTGACCAAAAGGTTGGGGAAGCGCGCGGGAAGCACGCTGGGCTCACGCAGTCTGTTATCAAAGTTGGGGACCATTTCCACCACGTTTTTATCCAGATCCTTGAGCATCTCGTCCGAGATCTTGTCAAGACGCGCCTCGGTATAACGGTATGCTGCAGGGGGGTCGCCGTCCACGCTACCAAAGTTACCGCTACCCTCTACCAAGGGATAGCGCAAAGAGAAGGGCTGTGCCATACGCACAAGCGTACCGTAGACCGAGGAGTCACCGTGAGGGTGATAACGGCCCAGCACGTTACCAACCGTCGTTGCAGACTTTCTTGTTGGTCTGTCGTGCGTGGTGTGATCCTCATACATTGCGTAAAGCACGCGGCGCTGACCGGGCTTCAGACCGTCTCTGACGTCGGGCAGGGCGCGCGAAATGATGACCGACATGGAGTATTCGATAAAGGATTTCTTTACCTCCTTGTCCATACCGATGTCTATGATCTTTTGTTGGTCAAACAGTATACTTTCGTATTCCTGATCTCGTTTATCTTTTCTGATCACTTTTTTATACCTTCTTATAAAATTTTCTCAATGGAATCATGTTTGATCTTGCGTACAGGCAACGTCAAGAGTAGCCCTACGGGATAGATAAAGGGCAAAGTCAGCGCTGTACCAAGCAAGAGGGGAAGCAGGACGTAGCGGCCTACGTCCAAAAGCGGGATATTGCCCGCAGAGAGCGTCACGTATATCAAAGCAACCAAGGCTCGTCCAAGAATGCAGACCGCACCTGTGGCAAGATATACGGGAAATTTTTTATTTGGAATGATCTGTACGGCAACAGACGCACCGTAACCGCAAAGCATATAAAATAACGGCAAAAGACTGATACCGAATCCGCCTGTGCAATCGGCCAGAATTCCCGAAAAAATGCCGAAAAACGCACCGTATGCAGGTCCGCCGTGCACACCAAGCGCAAGACTCAGGCAAAGCAGCAGATCGATCACAAAGAAAGAATCGTTGATAAAATGAGGGAGAAGAGAGGTTTGTGCCGCACAGGCAAAAATACCGCATATGGCACAAAGCATTGTGCAAAGGATATGAAGCAGGATTGTTTTTTTCATGGCTCCACCGCCTCGGTCGTTTGCTCCTGCTGCAATTCTTTTTCATTTTCAACAAAGCCGGTAATCACGTATACCTGCTCCAGTGAATCAAAGTCCACGGCAGGCTTGATCGTAGCAGTCAGTGAACGGCTGTAAGTATCCGGCATGATCTCAATGATATGCCCAACGGTAAGCCCCGAAGGGTAAATATCTCCCAAATCGCCCGTTACCACACGGTCACCGATCTGTAAGGTCGCATCCTCGGGCAAATAGATCACGCGCAAGAGTCCTTGCTCACCCATAGCGTAAGGACAGTCTGTAATTCCCACGTCGCCTGAGCGCTGCACGTAAACACCCACACCGGTATCGTACTGTAGGATGGTATTGACTCGGCAGGAATTGATGCTGACCTGACTGACGTAGCCCACAAGACCGTTTTGTGTGATCACGGGCATATTAACCTCAATTCCCGAGGAAGAACCCTTATTGAGCGTAATCGACTGCAAATAGGTACCGTCGCTTCTGCCAAGCACCTGTGCGCCTACCGCACGAAAGCTCTCATATCTGTCGCGTATGCCCAGATAATCGCGCAGCGCGGCATTCTCACCTGCCGCAAGCTCAGCCTCGTGTAGTTGATTTTCAAGCAGCTCCACGCGATCCTTTAAGGCTTGGTTTTCCTCGTACAGCTCCTTCATGTTGGAAAAATACACGGCATAGCCGTCGATCGATCGGCTGATTTGGGTAAACAGATTTTGAAAAGGAGTCATGGCCGCCTGCACCATGGATGCAGGGAGATTGTGTATCCCCATGACGTAAAACACCGAAAAGATAATCACCAAAGAAAGAGCCAACGTCAGCGACACGATGAATATTTTATTTTTGATATATTTCATGTTCCGCCTTTCTTACACGTTGTATGTGTCCATTCGGCATAGATCTGTTCTGCGCAGGGCAGGGTATTGGCAGGCAGCGTCACTTTTGCGGTAGCTGCAGCCAAAGCAAAGCGCAGACTTTGCTCAATCGGTACGTTACACAGCATTCGCGCGTACGTAAAAGCCGCAAGCATGGTATCTCCCGCACCCGCAAAGCCGGCAACGCAGGGGATCACTCTGCCTTGAACGGTGTAGGTTCCCTCCGGTCCTGCATAAAGAGCACCTCTTTTGTCAAGAGAGCATAGAATGGGAACACCTGTAGCCAAAAATGCCTCCGTAACCGCATTTTGTATCTCCTGAAGAGTTTTCAACATGGAAAAATCTTGCGCTGTAAGAGAACAAAATTCTTCAAAATTCGGCTTGATCAAGCACGGTTTTGCTTGTACTGCAAGGGAAAGGGACTCACCCGATGCATCTGTCACACAGGAAATATTCAGCGCATTTGCTTCTTGGATCAGGGACTTATAAACACCTTTTTCCACACCCTGTGGAAAACTTCCGCACAAGGCAAGGTTCGAAATTTGTCGTGTACGACAAATGTGTAAAACTCTGTCGATAAGCTGTTCAAGGTACTGTGGAGAAATGCTTCCGGCCACGCCGTTTTGCTCACGACAGCTGCCAAGCGCGTCAATATACTTAAAATTTGTTCGCAGTGAAAGATCGGAATCGATCAGCTCACAATCAAAGCCGCAATGATCCAACAATGCTTGTGTCAGCCCCTGTGGGTCTGCAGGCGCAATCAAAGTCACGCGAGCACCAAGCAAATGCAGCATACGGGCAAGATTGACCGCCTTGCCGCCAAGATCGCTGCGTCTTTTTATTTCACGCCCATTTTCGGTATATATAGTCACGTCCAGCGCAGGATGCAGACAAACTGCCAGCACGTGTCCATGTGGGCAGGCGTTGATCATTTCTGAAAAATCAGATGTCCAGATTTTCTGCAAATTTTGCATTTTCCTCGATAAAGATTCTTCTGGGCTCAACCTTGTCACCCATAAGGAGTGAGAACGTCTGGTCACAAATCATGGCGTCCTCCATGGTCACGCGCAGAATGGTACGTTTGCTGGGATCCATGGTGGTCTCCCAAAGCTCCTCAGCATTCATCTCACCAAGACCTTTATATCTGTCTGCTTCGACGTTGGTACCGCCCAGCTCCGCAATGTAAACGTCGCGTTCAGCATCCGAAAAAGCGTATTTTTCACCGATCTTTTTACCGCCGCTGCGCTTATAGACCTTGTAAAGCGGGGGCTGTGCCAGATAAATGCGTCCCTGCTTGATCAGCTCGGGCATATGGCGGAAGAAGAAGGTCAGAAGCAGAATACGGATATGCGAGCCGTCCACGTCCGCGTCGGCCATGATGATGACCTTACCGTAGCGCAGCTTGGTGATGTCAAATTCGTCACCAATGCCGCAGCCAAGTGCCTGAATGATGGGAACGAGCGAGGGGTTTGCGTAGACCTTGTCAAGTCTGGTCTTTTCCACGTTGAGCACCTTACCGCGCAGGGGAAGAATAGCCTGGAAGCGCGAGTTACGCCCCTGCTTTGCAGAACCGCCTGCACTATCTCCCTCTACCATGTATATTTCGGTAAATTCGGTGTTTCTGTCCTGGCAGTCAGCCAGCTTTCCGGGCAGAGAGGAGCCTTCAAAAAGTCCCTTTCTTCTGGCGGTCTCTCTTGCTTTTCTTGCAGCCTCGCGTGCGCGCGACGCAGCAAGGGATTTTTCTATGATGATCTTACCGACCGAGGGGTTTTCCTCCAGGTATTCACCGAGCTTGTTGACCACGGTATTTTCCACCAGAGTCCTGATCTCGGAGTTACCCAATTTTGCCTTGGTCTGGCTTTCAAACTGTGCGTTTTCCAGCTTGACCGAAATGATGGCGCAAAGTCCCTCGCGCACGTCGTCACCCGAAAGGTTCTTATCGCTGTCCTTTAAGATGCCGTTTTTGCGCGCATAATCGTTGAGAACGCGTGTCAGACCCGACTTAAAGCCGGTTTCGTGCGTACCGCCCTCGATGGTATTCATGTTGTTTGCAAAGGTCATGATGCAGTCGCTGTAGGAGTCGTTGTACTGCAATGCGATCTCGGCAACGCTCGTGTCCTTTTCCGCCTTCATGTAAATGACGTCCTTGTGCACGGGATCACAATGCTTGGATTCGGTCAGATACTCCACAAACGTGGAAATACCGCCCTCAAACTGCAGATCCGCCACACGCATCTCCTCACCCTCAGCAACGCGCGCGTCGATCAGAACAAGATGTACGCCCGCATTCAGAAATGCCTGCTCGCGTAAGCGATTTAAGAGAATATCGTAATCAAATACAGTTTCCTCAAAAATGGTGGGATCGGGCTTGAAGGTGACTTTTACACCGTGCGGACGCTCGGGGCATTCACCCTCGCAGCGGAAGGGACGCGCCACAAAGCCGCGTTCAAATCTCTCCGTATAATGCAGTCCGTCTACCGAGTCGTCAAGCTCCAACCATTCGGAAAGGGCGTTTACAACGGACGCGCCAACACCGTGCAAGCCGCCGGCGATCTTATAGCCGCCTCCGCCGAATTTACCGCCCGCATGCAGAATGGTATATACCACCTCGGGCGTCGGAATACCTTCCTTTGCGTGCATACCGGCAGGAATACCTCTGCCGTTGTCCTCAACAGTCACGCTGTTGTCGGGATTGATGATGACGCGTATGGTATCGCAATACCCCGCAAGTGCCTCGTCGATCGAGTTATCCACAATTTCGTATACCAAGTGGTGCAGACCGCGGATCGAGGTGGTACCGATATACATACCGGGACGCTTTCTGACCGCTTCAAGTCCTTCCAACACTTGAATCTGACTTTCGTCGTATACGTTTTCTTTTTCCGGGGTAAGATTTTGATTTTCTTGCATTGTTCAATTCCTTTTCTGGATTATTTTACAAACTGGATGGATCGTTCATTCTGCCCGAAAGCGAGGTTGCGGAGAGCTGAGAAAAGCAAATCTTGCAGCCTTCCTTTGTTCTGTAAAGCACAAAGGATTTCGGGATTTCCTGCCTTGCCGAGTCCAAAAGACCGTTTTTTTCGGCACGGGCCAGATATTTCATCGTAATGGGGGAAAGCGTGGCGTTATCGGTATCGAAAATGCCGATGATGTCACGGCTTCTGATATTTTTGTTGTTTCCGACGTGTAAAAACATATATTCACTCTTTTCTTTGATACGTACCGCCCTTGACGTATACGGTATTTTTGCCGCCCACAAGCTCACTTTCACACGAGGTCATGATCACCTGTCTGCCAGAGATCTCACCAAGCAGGAAAGCGCGGCGTCCGGCATCCAGCTCAGAGAGTACGTCGTCAAAGAGAAATACGGGATATTCGTTCTCGCAATGTGCGCGGGAAATTTCTCCCTCAGCCATCTTCATGGCAAGGGCAATTGATCTTTGTTGCCCCTGAGAGGCGAAAATTCGCGCGTATTTGCCGTTTAGTTCGATTTCGAGGTCATCTCTGTGAATTCCCCATAAGGTGCTTCCCGCGGCAATTTCGCGGTCGTGGTGCGACATGTAAAGTCGCATATAAGCGCGCTCGCAAAACTCTCTGTCAGCATACATGTCCTCTTCCACGTGCGCTTTACCCATATAGCGCACGCATACGGATTCGCGCTCACCCGACATACCGTTAAAAAACGCTCCCACGTGCTCACTAAGCTGCCTGACGTATTCGTACCGCACAGAAGCAATGTACGCCGCCTCATGCGCAAGCTGTGCGCTCCATAACTCTACCGTATCGTCAAACGTTCTGCGGTCGGTTTCGGCCAGCTTAAGTAAGCTGTTTCGCTGCTTGAGCAGCTGATTGTATTTCTGCAGTGAACGAATATAGGCAGGGTGCAGCTGCGAGATGGCCACGTCCAGAAAATTGCGGCGCTCCGCAGGCCCGTCCTTGACAAGCGAAAGATGCTCCGGACAAAACAGCACCACGCGAAAGCTGCCAAGCAGCTGACTTGTACGCGCTAAGCTGACACCGTTGTGCATCACGCGTCGGCGGCCTTGCGTGTAAAGCTGCATTTCAATGGTCTGCTCGCGCTTACTGTCCGAGTAATGCTGCAAAATGCCGCATTCTTCCTGCCCGAATCGCACAAGCTCCGCGTCCTTTGCCTGCCTGAAGGTTTTTCCAAGCGCGCAAAGGTAAATGGCTTCCAGCAGATTGGTCTTTCCCTGGGCGTTATCGCCTACAAGCACGTTGACACCGCTGTCAAATTCCACGCAAGCAGCCTCAATATTGCGGAAATTCTGTACCTCAATGCGATTGCATTGCATAAACGTATCAGTCCTTCATACGAACGGGCAGCAAGAGGAACAGCTCCTTGTCCTCGCCCTGCTCGCAAGGCTCAATGTTGATGCTGGAAAGGGGAGAGGTCATGCTCAGCTTGACTCTGTCTGCCGTGCATGCACGCAAAGAATCGATCAGGTAGCGGTTATTGAACGCAATCACAAGATCATCGCCCTCGTGCTCTACGTAAAGCTCCTCGTAGGTCGAGCCTGCGGTCGAGGTAGCAGAGATCTTGAGGTAATCACCCGAAACGGTCAGCTTGACGTGAGAGCGCACGCTGCCCGCAATTCTCTCTTCGGTCACGAGCGCAGCACGCTCCAGAGCACCGATCAGCACGGCTCTGTCCACGCATACCGTGATTCTGTGCGTCGTCACGATAATGCGGTTATAATCGATATAGTCGCCGTCAATCAGACGGGAGAAGAAGATCATGCTATCCAGATCAAACACGATATTCTTGCGGCTGGTATAAACCGTTACAGTCGCTTCCTCGTCGCTGTCCAGCATTCTGTAAAGCTCATTCACGGTCTTACAAGGGATGATGAACGAGAAATCCGAGCCGCCCTGTGCGGAAAATGCATCGATCTCGGTGGTCACGTTGCACTTAGCCAGCTTGAAGGAGTCGCAGGATACAAGATACAGAGAGTTGCCGGCGATCTTGAAGTGACAGCCGTTGAGCACGGGACGCTGGTCGTTGACACCCATGGCGTACATGACCTTGGAAAGCATCTCACGCAGCACACTCTGCTTGACCGTAAAACCGTTTTGAGAGGTCAGACGGGGAATTTCGGGGAAATCCGCGCCTGCAAGCGCGTTCATTTTATGGGAAGAGTTAGCGGAAACGATCTCTGCGCCAAGCTTTTCGTTGACGGTCAGGGTAACCGTTTCGCCTTCCATAACGCGGATGGTCTGCACAAACTTTTGTGCATTGATAATATAGCAGCCGGGCTCGTCGACCTGGGCGGTGATCACGATGCGAACGCCCTTTTCAAGGTCAAAGGTAGTCAGCACGCAGGTATTGTCCTCTTTGGCTTCAAACAGAATGCCTTCTACGGCAGTCAGTGTGGATTTTCCCGATACGGCACACATCAGGGGCGCAACGGCATTGCAAATTTCCTGGCGGTTGAATACGATTTTCATAAAAGCACTCCTTTTTGTTATATCTCGCGTGCGCGAGAGAGATAGAGAGATAGTAATATTTAGTAGTTTTAACAGTAGAATCTGTGTAAAATGTGGAAAAGTTTATTTTCGTTTGTGTTGCAAGGGGATTTTTTGAAAAATTGCTGTGTTTTTCTTTGGAAAAGTCAGAGGAAAACAGGTGCGCAAAATGTGCAAAACCAAAATTGTGATTTGGTGGTTCTGTACGCTGTGTCGTGCTTTGGTACGACATGTATGTCGTTGTGGAAAGTTTTTTACGAGTTTTCCACAACAATGCGTATTTATCCTTCCTTAACCGCCTTGGTCAGCTCGTCAATCTCCATGGCGAATGCAGTGGAGGCCATGACCTTTTTTTCCACAGTTTCGATTGAGGAAATGATGGTGGTGTGGTTGCGGTTGAGTATTTTACCGATGCCGGGGAGGGACATATCGGTAATGGTGCGGATCAGGTAAATGGCAATGTGTCTTGCCTGCGCAATATCCTTGGTACGGCGTTCGCCCAAAATGTCTTCTTTTTTGATGCCGTATTTTTTGTAAACTGCGGTAAAGATCTTATCCACAGTCACGTTCACAGGCTCGGCACCGCCCAAAAGCTCGTCAATGCAGCCTCTGGCCACGTCCATGGTGATCACTTTTCCGTAAACAAAGCCGATGGCGCTGAGCTTACGTACGGCTCCTTCGATCTGTCGGATGTTGGAGCGAAGATTTTCCGCAAGGAATTCGAGCACGTCGTCCGAGATCTTGATACCGATCTGATCCGCCTTTTTCTTGATGATGGCGATACGAAGCTCGGGATCCGGCGGCTGAATATCCGCAATCAATCCCCACTCAAAGCGGGTCTTGAGTCTGTCCTCCAGCGTTTTGATATCCTTGGGCGGCTGGTCGGATGTCAGAATGATCTGCTTGCCGTCCTCGTGCAGCGCGTTGAAGGTGTGGAAAAATTCTTCCTGGGTTGAAACCTTACCCGCAATGAATTGTATATCGTCGATCATGAGAATGTCACAGCTGCGGTATTTTTCGCGGAATTCGTTCATGGTGCGGCGTGCCATGCATTCGATCATCTGGTTGGTAAAGTCTTCACCCTTGATATAGATTACCGTAATATCCGGACGCTTGCGCTTGAACTCATTGGTAATGGCGTAAAGCAAGTGTGTTTTTCCAAGTCCCGAGGGGCCGTAGATAAACAGAGGATTGTAGTCGGTTGCGGGATGGTTTGCCACAGCCACGCAGGCGGCATGGGCAAACTTGTTAGAGCTTCCGACGATAAAGTTATCAAAGGTATATTCGAATTTGAAGGGGGGCATGGTAGAGCCCAGCGTGGGCTTGTCCGCGGGCTGTTGTGTGGGAGAGACAGTAGCTGCAGTAGCGGCAGAAGCAGCAGCTGCTTCAATCTGTGCTGCGCGTACAAAGCGTTCACGCAGATCCTCCACACCCTTGGTTTTTCCGGAAAATTGCAGATCAATCTGCACGTCCATTCCAAGGTTTTCCGAGAATTTTTGTCTGATCTCGGGCAGATACATACTTTTTATCACGTTGATTTTGATTTCGGACGGTGTTACCATTGTAATGGTGTTATTCTCAAAGCTTTTGATCTCCAAACCTCCAAACCAGACGTCGCAGATCAGGTCTCCGAGCGTGCTTCTGTAGTATTCCTTAATACCGCCCCAAAGCGCGTTAAGAAGATCTAAAATTTCCATTATGTTTCCTTTCCCGTATGGGTAACTCTTAATATATATATTTATAGTTATTATATATTATAACATATAATAGCCGTAAAAGCAACCCCAAATACATTCTTTTTGGTTTGTTTTGAAAGAAAAGTTTACATTTTTTTGTTGCAATCGGGACAAAAATGCGCTATAATATGTGTATATTAAAATTGTAAATTTTTTGTGAAAAGAGACGTTTTGAGTATGCAAAAGATCAGATACGGAGTAAAAGGCATGATGTGTGCTGCCTGTGTTTCTCACGTCGAGCGCGCGGCCAAGGCGGTGCTTGGAGAAGGACAGATCGAGTACACGGTCAGCCTCTTGACAAATTCCTTGAGCGTAACGTATCCGGACGGATATAGCCAAGGGGATATCAAAAAAATCGAAAAAAAGCTTGCCGCAAAGATCAAGTCGGCAGGGTATGCTTTGACCGAGGAGGTCGGGCAGCAAAAATCACAGCAGGATAATAAAAAACAGGATAAGGTCACGCTGTTCAGATTTATCGTCAGCGCGTGCCTGATGGGCGTTTTGATGTTCGTGTCCATGGGCAACATGTTCGGCGTGCCGTTTTTGCAGTTTTTCTCACAGCCGGAATATGCGCTGATGTTTGTTATTTTGCAAATGGTACTGACGCTTCCCGTGCTGATTTTGAATTACGGCTTCTTTTTCCGCGGTTTTCGCGCGCTTTTCCACCTTTCGCCCAATATGGATACCCTGATCGCCATCGGCTCGTCTGCGGCGTTTATTTACGGTGTGTGGGCGGCTGTAGAGATCGGCATTGCAAGCGCTACGGGCAACGTTGAGCTGCTGCATACCTGGATGCATTCCCTGTATCTTGAGTCCTCGGCAACCATCGTCACGCTTGTGTCACTTGGAAAGATGTTAGAGGGCAGAGCAAAAACAAAGGCAGGTGCAGCTGTGCGTGCGCTGGCATCGCTCTTGCCGGATGAGGCAAGCGTACTGCGTGACGGTGAAATGGTGCAGGTGCCCGTATCCGAGCTGCAGATCGGTGACGTGGTCGTGGTCAAGCAGGGCATGGCCATTCCTGTGGACGGCACTGTGATAGAAGGCCAGGGCGGCGTGGATGAATCCCCTTTGAGCGGAGAGAGTATTCCCGTGGAAAAGCAGGAAGGGGATCGCGTCAGCGGCGCGTGCACCTTGATCAGCGGATATCTGACCGTGCGTGTGGATCGCATAGGACAGGATACGGCACTGCAAAAGATCATTACGCTTTTAGAGGATGCCGCATCGTCAAAGGCACCCATAGCGCGTGTTGCGGATAAGGTCAGCAGCATTTTTGTGCCTTGCGTCATGGGCATTTCGCTGATCACGGCCATCGTTTGGATGATCGCCACGGGCGGAGATATCAACCAGGCAATGAGAAGTGCCATTTCGGTATTGGTCATTTCCTGCCCCTGTGCGCTGGGTCTTGCCACACCGACCGCTATCATGGTAGGAACGGGCAGGGGAGCCGGCGAGGGTGTTTTGATCAAGAGCGGAGAAGCATTGGAAACACTGCACGGTGTGGAATACGTGCTGATGGATAAAACGGGCACGCTGACCGAAGGAAAACCGACCGTGTCGTACGTGCAGGCGCTTGAAGGCTTTGATGAAAGATCTTTGATCGAATATGCATATGCCGCAGAGAGTCTTTCGGCACATCCGTTGTCTGTTGCAATATGCAGTTATGCCAAAAATGAAGGTGCAGCATTATTGCCCGCAACAAATTATGAATCCGTGATCGGACACGGTATAGGTGCTCTTGTAAACGGAAAACAAGTGTTGGTGGGAAAGCCGGAGTTTTTGTCGAATCATGGCATTGAACCGGATCATTCGGCAATTTCGATTTTCAAGGATTGTCAAAAACGCGGAAATACCACGGTTTTGGTATCTATTGACGGCAAAACTGCAGGCTTGATCGGTATTTCGGATCCTATTCGTAAGGAGAGTGCGCAAACAGTTGCAGCCCTTGCAGATATGGGCATTACCTGTGTCATGCTGACGGGAGATAATCCTGTAACGGCAAAAGCAATTGCAAATCAGGCAGGTATAAGCGTCTATCACGCTTCGCTTTTGCCCGAGGATAAGGAGCGGATCATTCGAGAGTATCTTGCCAAAGGAAAGACTGCCATGGTAGGTGACGGCATCAATGATGCACCGGCATTGGCGCGCTCGGATGTGGGTATTGCTATCGGAACGGGCACAGAGGTTGCGATCGATTCAGCAGACGTTGTGCTGTCTAAAAGCTCTCTTTGGAGTGTCGTGCAAGCGATCAGACTGTCCCGCGAAACGGTCAGCATTATCAAGCAAAACCTTTTCTGGGCACTCATCTATAACAGCATTTGTATTCCGCTTGCAGCAGGTGTGCTTGCTCCCTTTGGGATTGTGCTTAATCCCATGATCGCCTCGGTGGCTATGAGTTTCTCATCGGTCAGCGTGGTGCTCAATTCGTTAAGACTCAAAAAACCCGCCAAATATAAGCCGGGTGTCAAATATCAAATTCATAAAAAAAGGAGAAATACAGGTATGGCAGAACAGATCATCGTATTGGACGTACAGGGCATGATGTGCCAGAAGTGCGTAGCACACGTCAAAAAGGCATTGGAGAGCACAAAGGGCGTCAAGGCAGTTGAGGTTGATTTAGATAACAACACCGCAACCGTGACATATACCGGTAAAAAGCCCGAAGAGCTTGTAAAAAACGTGACCGAAGAAGGATATCCCGCAAAGATCAGATAAAAAATCACGTAAAAAAGGGTTGAAAAATCAACCCTTTTTTTCTATGTTCTTTTTTACAAATAACTTATCTACACAAAATTTAGGAATACCGACGTCAAGTATGAAAAGAAAAGGTACGACAACGGCAAGCACGTAATAGATCACGGTCATAACGTTTTCGGGTAAGGCGTACTGCAATAAAAATGTCAGCGGCAAAATGATGGCGACCGAAGTTACAGGCAAGCCTCTGTATTTTTTGGTTGTGCCACCCTCTGTTTGCTGGCGTTTGATCTCCAAAACGTTAAAGAATGCAAGACGAATCACAGCGCAAAGCACGAAAAGGATCAAAAGAATAATGCCCACAATCGAATCTACGCCGTTGAAATACAGAAAAATTGCAGGAAACGCGCCAAAACAGATCACGTCGCAAAGAGAATCCAGCTGAATACCGAAATTCTTTTCATCAGCAGTTCTGTTTTTCTTGGATCGTGCCACAACACCGTCAAACATATCGCAAATACCGGACGCAGCCAGACACGCCATAGCTGCAAAATCGTTGCCGTCAAAAGCAAGCTTGATACCAAGTAAAGAAGACGCCAGACTTAAATAGGTCAAAATGACAGTATAATTATAAAAACCGATCAGACGCATAATTATTCTCCTTAAATTAAGACAGATGTTTGATTCCGTAAACGTCCATAGTACGTGCCACGGTAAAACCAATGACAAAGCATGCTAAGGAAATGATCATGATAAAGGGAGTTTCAAAATGAACGGGTATAATTTTGAGAGAGGATGCGATCACAAAGCCCAGTATAATGCGGCACATCAGCGTATTGTGCTTTTTATATAGCATATTGACCAGGCGAGCTAAAAGCAAAATCGTTGCAACAATACCGATCAGAAAGGGGATCAGCACAGTGATTTGCAAGGATCCAATGCCGGCCGTGAGCGGTTCATACAGCCCAAGCTCAATCAAAATGGAAGAGGAGGTCATGCCCGGAACGATGGTGGAAAGTCCCCATAAAACACCGCAGAAAATAAAGGATACGAAGGAGGGAGCGAGCGTGGTGCTGACGCTGACCTCGATCAGATGGAAAAGCAGATATGCAAAGGATAGGGAGATGACAAAGGGCATCCAGCTCTTTGATGTGTTGGCGTTTGGATCATCCTTGACCACCAGCATTTCGGGCAGCGTACCGCAGATCAGACCGAAAAACAGCATCAAAGCAGCCGGCTGGCAAAGACCGAACACAAATTCCACCGCTTTAGCCAATAAAACAAATCCAAGTGCCCAGCCAATGGCAAAGGGAAGGAATATTTTATAATGCGTTTTGAAGGATTTGATCGGATGTGTTAAAAGCTCCATCATGGGCTCGTAAATACCGAATATTACGCACAAAACACCGCCGCTGATGCCGGGTAAAATAGCTCCTACACCCACGATTGCACCTTGCAGCACGTACAAAAGAGATTTGAATATTACCTTAAGCATTGGCTTGTGCCTCAAATTCGTTTTTGATAATGGCAAGGTATTGTCCAAAGCTTTGCGTCATGGCGGAAAATTGCTCGGCAGTCATTTTCATAAAGGCTTTTTGTTCAGCCTCGGCAATCGGTGCGATGATACTCAAGCCGCGTTTTTTGCCTTCCTCGGTCAGACGAATGATCTTTCTTTTTCTTTGTCCCGGCTTGTGCTCCAGGCGTGCGTATTTTTTGATGATCATTTGCGCAACGATCGAGTTTACGGTTTGCTTAGGTAAGGACCAGATGGTACAAAGATCCTGTTGGGTATATTCACCGTCCTGTTCCGTCAGCGTTTGCCAGATCCAAAATTCATTTTCGGAAATAGTATTTGCACTGATGGCGTGATGATAAGCACTCAGATATTCCTTGATCTGTGTGTGAAGTTGATCGATCTGCTGCTTGCAGAGTTGTTGCATAGTTACCTCCAAAAGTCCCATTTCGGACTTAATGTGTTTATTATAGTCCTAAATCGGACTTATGTCAAGAGATTTTGTCGAATTTTTTAGTTTTTTTGTTAAAATCCTTTGCAGAACAGCACATCTTGTGTCATCCTGATTGTTTTTTACTCGCTCAGAATAACTCATAAAGGTAACGCTCAATATGACCAAAACAAAATACTCAACCAACGCAAAAAAGGCCGACGTTTGACATCGACCTTTCCTTTTTAGATATGAATTTTTATTTTTCACGTTTATTCCGCATCCTCTGCGTAATATGCTTCCAGCACGCGTGCCGCGCAAAGCGAGGAATACGTACCGCCTGCACCCTTGTCAATGACTACGGAGATCACGATATTCGGATCATCGTAAGGGGCAGCACAAACGAACAGTGCGTTGTCGATCTGTCCGCCGCCGATCTGTGCCGTACCCGTCTTACCGCCTACGGTTACGGGTACGTTACGCATGAAATTGCTCACCGTGTAGCTTTCCTCCACCATCATCTTCATACCAAGCTTAACGGTATCCAGCGTGTTTTGCGCAATAGACAGCTCAGAGAGCACCTGCGGCTCAACGCGATTGACTGTTTCATTGGTAAAATACGTATTGACCGAGTGCAAAAGATGCGTGCTGTAGCGCGTGCCGCCGTTGAGAACGGTGCATACGTATGAGGCGATCTGAATGGGCGTAAAGCTGTTGTCCGATTGTCCTATCGCAGCGGCAATGGTATCACCCGGCTGCCATGTGGCAAGTCCGTTCTGTTCCCTGTAAGCTTCTCCCGCCAAAATACCGGTTTCCTCGTAAAGCTCTATCCCTGTTTTTTGTCCCAAACCGTAAAAGGTGCAGTATTGATTCATGTACTCAATGCCAAGCTGTCTGCCAAGCTCGTAAAAATAGCAGTTACACGACACGCAAATGGCGTTTGCGGCATTGATGTTGCCATGTGTACCCGTACATTTGGGCTGATAACCGCTGCCAAGTCCGGTATAAGTTCCTTCACATAACAAAGGAGTGGATGCATCAACCACGCCTTCCTGCATGCCTGCCACTACCATACCGAGCTTAAAGGTCGAGCCGGGCGCATAAAGGCCCTGCAGTGCGCGGTTATAGAGAGGTTGTGCGGGATCTGCGTACAGGTCCGAATAATCAAGATTGTAGGTGGTCAGATCAAAGGAAGGGTAGGATGCAATGGCCAAGACCTCTCCCGTATTGGGATCCATGGCAACCAACGAGCCTGATTCGCAGTCTTTGTTCAGTCCGCGGTCACGAATGTATTGGATATTCTCAGCCAATCCGTCTTCTGCAGCAATTTGCAATTTGATGTCAATGGTCAGATATACGTCATTGCCTGCAATAGGCTCGGATTCATAATATTCATCGATCAGATTCCCGTTTGCATCAAATTCAAGCACTTTTGTGCCGGCAGTTCCCCGCAAATATTTTTCGAATGCATATTCGCAGCCCGAAATACCTACGATGTCATTCATGTTATAGCCAAGCTCTTTGTAATATTCCCAATCCTCGGCGTAGATCTGTCCGATAGTACCGAGAATGTGCGAGGCATATCCGGGATATTCGTAATTTCTTTGTACGGTATAGGTGAACGCCACGCCCGGGATCGCACGCTCCTCGATCAGTGTGATCAGAGAAAGGGAAATATCCGAGGCAAGCGTGTATTGATTGAGCCAACCGAAATTGTTGCATTCCATATCGTAGTACAGGCGCAAAAGCGCATGGATCTGCTCATTGGTATAGAGATTGTGATCCTTACTCTGTTCATCCAGACCGTATTTTTTCATGTAGAATTGCACGATGGTCTCAGCTGTCGGAAAATCGTCCGGATTTTCGGCATAATGCTCTTCCAGCGCGTCAACCGTGTGCGTTTTCACGTCGTCCTCTATTTCGTTTGACGCAATACGGCGCACAAGACGGTACCGCAGGGTGGTGTCTTCAAATACACTGTCCGCATAGGAAAGATCGGGATACGTACCCGTAAAGGGAAACATATCCTCGGTACGCTTGTTTGCTTCGTCCGAGTTGTTGAAATAGTGTAAAAGGGTCAGCAGTGCCTTATTGCGTTCGTAATCGTCCTCGGGCAGGGTCTGATCGTCCAACACAAGGCTGTAAATATACCGATTGGTCACGAGCGGTACACCGTTTCGATCGTATATCTGTCCGCGTGCAGCATTGACTGTCACGTACGTGTAGGTGTGATCTTGTATTTGTTTTTTTTCACCCGTGAGTACAATCCCGGCAAGACAAAATATGTAGAATACGCAAACGGTACAGAAAATGCCTGCAAGAATAAAAATTCTGTATTTGATCTTGGTATTTTGCATAACTTTACCTCGATCTGTAGATCAGCTGCTTGGAGGTCAGCTTGGGATTCTCAATAAATCTGCCAAGTCCCAGACAAACGGAATCGGTGGGATACTTTGCAATGGTCACGCGTACACCTGCATGCTTGCTGATCATAGCAGCAAGACCGGGAATATTTGCGCCGCCGCCCGTCAACATAATGCCAAAGTCGAAAATATCTCCGGCAATTTCGGGAGGAGTTTCTTCAATGGTAGTAATGATTGCGCGGATGATGGCCTCCAGCGGTGCGCGCAACGCCTGGCAAACCTCACCCGAAACAATGGTTTGGGTAGTGGCAAGTCCCGTGCGAACGTTTCGGCCAAAGATTTGCATAGAGCCGCGGTCAATATCGGGTGTAGCCACCGCAAGCTGACGCTTAGCCATCTCTGCGGCCGTATCACCCACAATCAGATCCTTACGGTATTTGCAGTAATTGATAATGGATTGGTCGAATTGATCACCGCCCACGCGCAAGGATTTTGCGCGTACAATGCCGCCCGAGCTGATCACGGCAATCTCGGTCGTACCGCCTCCGATATCACAAACCATACAGCCGCGCGGGTCTGCAATGCGCAGTCCTGCACCAAGTGCTGCGGCTAAGGGGGCATCGATCAAGGCAACCGATTTTGCTCCTGCATCCAGAATCGTCGTTTCAATGACAAGACGTTCAGCGTCATTCATTCTGTAAGGGCTGGCTGCCAGTACGATGGGCTTGTTGAATAATCCGGAGCAATTGGTGCGCACGAAAAATTCGTGCAGCATGGTGGAAGCAACGTCAAGATTGGTCACGACGCTGTTTTGGATGGGACGGTGTGCAGAGAGGTGCACGGGAGTTTTACCCACCATACGTCGGGCATCGCTGCCCACGCAAACCACCTCGCGCGTTTTATTGTCTATGGCAACGGCAGAGGGAGAGCGCAAAAGTATGCCTTTTTCCTTCAGCCAAAAGCGTGTATTGGATGTACCGAGATCAATACCTATATGCCGAGCCATGAAAAAACTCTCCCTCCTTTTCGTAGATTTTTTTGCAGGTGAGGATATCATCCTCCCGCACGTAACGAATTTATATTCTCAACAAATCAATTCCAAACGCCTGCATGCAAAGGTCACACATGACGTTGACGGGCAGACCTACCACGTTGAAGTAGTCGCCCTCAATGCCCGTGATCCATCTGCCGGCCAAGCCTTGAATGGCATAAGCGCCCGCTTTGTCATAGGGCTCACCCGAATCAAGGTAAAGCTCAATATCTGCGTCACTCATGGGACCGAAATGCACGGCGGTCGAGGCGTGAGAGACCGCATCTCTTCTTGTTCCGTCTGCGTCAAAGTAGCAAAAAGCAATGCCCGAGAGCACGTGGTGTGCAGTATTCTGTAATCCCTTAATCATGCGGCGTGCGTCGTCGCGATCCTTTGGCTTGCCCAAAATTTCACCGTTCAGCGCAACGACCGTGTCGGATGCGATGATCAGCGTATCGGGCAGCAATTTGCCCTGTGCGTCAAGCATATTCTGTACGTCCTGCGCCTTTTGCAGGGCAAGCTGCTCGACAAGCAGCGCGGGATCGGATTGATTGCTGCACTCGTCTGTGTCAGCGGTCATAATCGTAAAGGGAATGCCCAAGGTTTCGAGTATTTCTTTTCTGCGTGGCGATTTGGATGCCAGAATGATCTGCATATATAGAACTCCTGTTCGAATGTTTTATGAAAAATGCGTATACCTATCCATAATAATCCAATGATAATTATAACACAAAAAAAAGCCCTTTGCAAGGGCTTTTGCCAAGTGAAATAAAACTTTACAAAAGGATTTTCCGATGACGTTAAAATGCTTACCAAATATTGTTCCTTGCGCCGACAAGTGTTTTCTGTTACAATATTTCTATCGACTCCCAAGGCAAGAGCAGCATCGGATTTTTATGGAAAGGACATAACATATGAATATAATCAAAAAATGCTTTGGTGCGCTGATGCGCTCTCCTTATACCTTGCCCGTATGCGGCCTTGCGGCAGTGCTTTCGGTGGTACACAGCTCTCATACTGCAAAAGAACTGATGACGGGGATGACGATAGGAGAACGAAACGTCATACAAAGTGATCTGAGCACAACCCCGGATACGTACATATCCGAATATGCCACACAGCAACAGATCCCCGATCTGTCCGAGGATACAGCGGTCACGGTCTATTCGACCAATGCAGTCATTGATCTGCCCGAAGCAAGCCCGTCTGAGCAGATATCTGAACAAATACCTACACAAGGGATACCAACGGAGCAGGAAAGTGAACCCATCGCGGTGCAAAAGCCTGCGCAATCGACCAAACCGCAGACACAAAAGCCGACCGAGCAAACAACGTCAAAGCCCGCACAGACTACAAAGCCTGCCGAAACTGCCAAGCCGCAGACACAAATCACAGGCTGGAACGTTACGCTCTCACAAGCCAAAAAGATGGTCAAGGCGGACAGCGCGTACGATTACGAGGATCTGTATTGGCTGTCCCGCATCATTTCAGCCGAGGCTAAAGGGGAGAGCTTCACAGGGCAGATAGGCGTGGGTACCGTGGTGCTCAACCGCGTGCGTTCCGGTCAATTTCCGGGAACGGTCAAGGGCGTAGTATTTGACACCAAATACGGCACGCAGTTTACCCCCGTAGCAAACGGGACCATATATCATACACCCACGCAGTCGGCTGTGATCGCGGCAAAAATGTGCCTGGACGGATATACTTTGTCAAATTCCGTTCTGTATTTTCTCAATCCGAGTATTTCTACCTCATCATGGATCCAGAATCACCGTAAATATGCCTTCCGCGTGGGTAATCATGAATTCTATTATTGATTTCGGTCTTTTTTATTGTGTTGTATCTTCGGGAAAATGCAAGGGGCCGAAAGTTGTGATCTCTTCGGTTGTATCCGGCTCGGTATCGCTTACCGGCTCAGTAGTCTGATCTATGGACGATTGCTCCTGTGTGATCAACTCTTCCGAGGTCTGTTCAGAGGATTCAAAGTCTTTTGAATGCTGTTCGGTTTGTGCAGAAGTATTCTCCTGTGGATAGGAAATTTCAGGCACACATGCGGTAAGATGCAGAATACAAAGTACAAAAAGAGTAAAAATGACGTATTTTTTCATGTCAATCACGCTTTCTCAGCATCAAAAGAGCATATCCGATCAGCATCAGGGTCATACCTGTATTGATCATGCCGTTGCAGCCTTCAGCTTCTGTCATCGGCTCGGTCTGTGCAGGCGGAATATATTCAAGACCGGGTCCTTGTGTGGGAATCTCAATGGTGGGTCTTTCCGTCTCGGGTGCTGCAGTGTCCGTTGTGATCGGATCGGATTCGCTTTCAATGATCACTCCGTTTTCATTTGCATAAGTATGCCATGCTGCCATATCGGTAAAAAACAGGATATCGGAAACGCACACCTTTTGCCCCGCGTTGATTTGTGTGGCAAAATCCAGTCGCACACCTAAAATACTATCTGTCCAATAAGGCTTTTCGGACATGTCGTATATCAAATATTCCCATTTGTCGCCGTTATATTCTGCATGAGCCGTACGCGTTCCCTCAGCATAATTCATCCCACCGGAATGGTAGTAAAGGGTAAAGTTTTTTCCCGAAATGTTGTCGTCTGCCAGTACGCGCAAAACAATCACACCAACGTCTTTTGTCTGGAGCACAGACGTTTCGTTCAGCGCCGCATAGGCTTGCAGATCAAAGGTTACGTAAGGGTCATTGGTGCTTTCGGTGGCACTCAGTATCAGATGTCCGTATTGGTCAAAGTCCACTTGGGTCCTGTTTTCTCCTGCAAAACAGGATGCAAGGCTGTCGTCAAACCAGGTAATGGCATCGGCTCTGCCGGAGGGTGCACGACCTTCCTCTTTGTATTTGTCTTCCGGAATCACACCACCCTCATGATATACCTCAAAGGGCATATTTGCCGCAGCCTTGGCGCTTTCATAATCCGGATAAAAGCCGATGGACGAAATGTTGGCATAATCCGTGGGTTTTGCATGGTTATCAATAAAGTCAAAGCGTATGCCGTAGATCTTACCTGTCCAGTTTTCTTCTACGTATAAAGGAATCACGTAAGTATGCCACTGTCCGTCGTTGATGGCTTCAAAGGCAATGTGGCTGTCACCCGAAGGACCGCGTATCGCTCCCGCACATAAAAACAGGCGGAAGTAACCGGGAGAGTTGGTGGCGGGAGTCTGAGTTGTGATCACAGCATAACGATAATGGTCTGCGCTGATCTCAATACTCTGTGTTTCCTTGAGATAATTGCCTATGTTAAAGTAAATGAAAGGGTCGTTTGTAACATCTACGGGATATAGATGTGTATAGGTTCCCACCGTATCGTCCGATTGAATTTCGGCATCTGCCTTATTGGCACCGCCAAGATATTCGTAAGCGGTAGGTGTCATATGGATCTTGAGGTCGTCTGTATAATAATCGGGTGTGATGTACATCAGACGAATGCTCAAAACGTGCAGATCTGTGGTCGATGTAAGCAAGATCTCTCCCGCGTATTGCTGATCAATCAAGGATAGTGTTGCAAGAAAGGTGCCGTTTTCATCGGGAGTCGCACTATCGGTTTGCAAATTGAATTTGAAGGGAGAGGACTGATCTGCCGCACTCAGCGTCAATACTGCGTCGGTATCCATCACGATCTGTGCACCTTCAAATTCTCTGAGATTGTGCTTACCCAAATTCAAGGGTGTATTCGCGGGCAGAAAAATCGCACCGTCCTTGGCTCCCAAAGCATCCGAATTCAGTTCTCTGTAATGAACGGTTTCAATATCCGCCTGTCCGATTGTTACGTTGAGCATAGCGACTGCTTCTATGACGTCGCCCGAGGAGGTAAAGCCGCGAACAAACACGTCGTATTGACCGCGTAATAAGCCGGAAACGTCAATTTGTACGTGAAAGCCGGCAGTTTGATACGTATTCGGACAGATTTTTTTAAGGTCACTTCTTGACACAACAGCATCCGTTGTTTTTGTCCAGGTTTTTCCACCGTCTAAAGTGTATTCGTAATATTCCATGGTAAGATCGGTGTTGATCCATCCCGCCAAAATCAGAGTGGATTCTGTGCCGTTTACGTGATTCTTGATGATTGCAGGCATGTTATGTGCTGTCACACCCGTGGGATGATCTACAGTCACTGTGTATTTGCGTACAGTATCCGCTCCTGTAACCACGCACAGGCAAAAACTCAGCATAACAATGCAGAGCATAGCACATAAAAAGCGATGTATATGTAAGGATCTTTTCATGGCAACCTCCTGACATTTCTCCATTCTATATTATACAACAAAACGTTGTATATGCAAAGGGGAGAGATACAGTTTTGGGGTTTTGACGGAATTTTTGGTGTATTGCACAAAATGAAAACAAAATACCCGCGCATCCGTACGGAATACGCGGGTATTTTGTTATTTACTTACGTTGTTTTGATGAAATGATCAATCCTTTTTCTTGATGCAAACAACACCCAGAGAAATGATAGCGATCACAGAACCAACACCGATGATATTGCCGCAGCCTTCTTCCTTAGCGGGCTCGGTTTCCTTCTCGGTCTTAGCGGGAGCCTTGGTGGTAACCTCTTCGGTTTCTTCATCGGTTTCTTCATCGGTTACTTCTTCAGTAGTTTCGGGTTCGGACTCTTCCTGGTCAAGTCCTGCATATGCAATAGCCTCATCCTCGGTTGCGAACAGAGCCATTTCATACAGATAGATCTCGGTGTCTTCATCACAACCCATGGGGTCGAATCTGAAAGAGTTGTAGTTGCCTTCGCAGTCGCCGGTCAGGTCGTACATAATGTACTCGATCTCGCCGGTGCTGGCGCAAGGATAGTCGGTAGTGGTGGAAATGCCGGGGGTTGCACCGGTAACGTCACCTGCGCAGTAGAAAATTTCGATATCGTCAACGTAGCCAACGACCTTGAGCTTGAAAACGACAAAAGGATAAGACTGAGAATCGGTCTTTTCCAAATCTGCCTTCTTGATGTAGGTAGACCAGTTGATGTACACGTAGGGGTCGCCAACGTCGGTGATCTTCAGTCTTGCGCCTTCCCATTCGGACTTGAACAAAGTTCTGTTGATACCGGTGGGAGTGGTAACAACCTTCATATCCTTGGCATTCATGTCAAAGACCAGACGGGTGTTGGAGTAAGAGGGAGCTTCGCCTTCGGTGGTTTCTTCGCCTGCAGCAGTGGTTTCACCTTCAGCAGCAGTGGTTTCACCTTCAGCAGCGGTAGTTTCTTCCTCTGCAACAGCAACCAGAGCAAAGCAGGAAGCAACAAGCAGCATGGAAAGAACCAGAGCCAATAATTTCTTCATGGTATAAATCTCCTTTATAAAATATTTGGACAATTATCATTTTATACTATTTTTGGCGGATTGTCAACATACTGACAGGATTTTTCAGCAGATTTTTGCGTAAATGTCAAGAATCTGTGGCAATATAAGTGCCATCCCGATAAATCAGCGTGTAAGTACCGGCGTAAAGCGTTTGTCCATCCAAGCAAACGTAGGGCGTAATGCTGATTTGTACCTCGCCTTCCGCCGGAAGGTTGAGTGTGGCCGTATAGATCTGACCGCCAAGCATTTCTGCCGTATAGATCAGGCCGCCGCCCTCAATCTGATCAAGCAGCTCCGAGCCGCCAAGCGTCAGCTCGCGCGTACCGTTTTGATCAGTCACGCTGCAGGTAAAGCCGTATGAGCCGCGAGAGAGTGCGGCATCGGGTGCTGTCAGTGCACAAACGCGCACGGAAAATTTTCCGTCCGTTGGGTTTGTTTCCTGACAAGCCAAATATTTGGCAGGGCATTCGGGCAGAATCGGAGCGGTGATCGATATGCTTCCGGTGCAGCCTTCCACATTCAAAGGATAGGTGCTGCCGTCCTCACCAAGCGCGTAAAAGGATACGGCATCCGGCACGGTGCAGGTCATTTTGTAAGCACCGGGCTGAATTTCCTCACTTGTATAAAAGGTCAGAAAAAGAAATGCGCCATCGATCTTTGCATTTTGCGCGCTGTCCAGCAGGACGTTGACATTTCCACAGTGATCTTTGTAGGTCAGTGTCAGCGCGTCGGTCGCTTGCAAAAGAGAAATGCTTTTGAGCGTAAAGAGAGACGCGTCGTATTCAAGCGTCATAAAGCCGCCCGCGAGTGTGATCTCGGGCAGAGAAAGGGTGAGTGTGATCTCTTGTCCCGGCTCACAGATCTCTGTTTGTTGTGCCAATATGGTATAAGACTCCTTTGCAACGGTATCATTACCTTCTGCCGATAAAGGCAAGGAAAGAGAGGTGAGCAGCAAGCAAAGGGTCAATATAGTACATAAGCGCGTTTTCACGGTATCCTCCTTGCAAAGCGTTCAATCAAAAATACGATGAGATCATTTTTATTATACACAAATGTATAAAATTTGTCAATAAGGCGGTATTTACCATGCAAGCCGGGCAAAAGTGTGCGCATACTAATGCTGACCCAAAAAATACGGAGGAAGAGCAATGAAATATATCGGCAAAACGTTGATTTTTGCATTGATCCTGGGGGTTGTGACCGCGTCCATGTACGGATGCATCGGCCCCGAGAGCGATGACGGCAGCAATACGAACGGTGAGACCTCGGGCAATCAGACCACGCAGCAGACGACACAGCAGACGACGCAGCAGACGACGCAGGAAAACACCACAGGCACCGAAACGGACAGTAGTATGTTGGACAGCGTAGTGGGTGACGTCAGCGACGCGATCAGCGGGGATACTACCGAAACCGCCACCGAAACGACCACGACAACTCCCGCGCGTACACGCGGCATTCGCGGACGCGAAGGAAAATAATGCAAGCAAAAGGGCTGAGGTCGTAAGATCTCAGCCTTGCTTTGTGTTTGTTTACAAGTATGGAGTATCCCCGTATGTCATTATGTGGGAATAACAGCCCCCGGGTGACACTCGAGGCATTCTCTGATTACTTTATTTCAAGCTGACGCGAATATCACCGCTGACGATTTCGATCGTGATGCTGTCGGAAAACAAATCATTATTAAAATGCTTAAATCTCTTTAATATCTCAATCATTTTGGCTGCGGAATCGCCAAACTTTCTCTCAATTACATCCAAACCGATAATCTCGATGTGGATAGGATCACCGTACATATCGGTCAGACAATCCCAAAATGCATCCCAATTACAACCGTAGTAATCTGGAAAATCCAGTGCTTTCCATATCACGGCATGCATTTCCAAATAATATTGAACATTGGTAAAATCTATCGTATACTTTTCGTTGCTCATTGCGTCTTCCTCCTTATTTTGTGATTTCATATAACAGTTCTTTATTTCAAGCTGACACGAATATCACCGCTGACGATTTCGATTTGAATATCATCCGCAAATTCATCGTTTTCATAGTGTTTGAATTCTCTTAACGTGTTTATCATGATTTTTGCGGCTTCTCTAAATTTTCGTTCTACTACGTCAAGACCAATAATTTCAATATGAATAGGTCTTCCGACCATATTTGTCAAGCAATCCCAAAAAGCATCCCAATTACAACCGTAGTAATCCGGCCAATCAAGAGCTTGGCGAATCACAAAGTGCATTTCCAAGTAGTTTTGAACGTTTGTAAAATCTATTGTATACGTTTCTTTATATTGGTACATAGTCTCTCCTTACTGTGTGATTTCATAGAAGGTCTGGTAATGATCGTATGTAACGAAGATTAAGCCGTCATTTGAATATAGTATTCTTTGTCTATTTCTGAATCCTTTTTCATAGTTCAAATCTGCCTCATGCCACTCTCTTCCGGGAGCACTTGGAAGTTTTCCTTCCCTGTTTTTGTAAATATCTCCGCCAATCATTTTGTTGGGCAATACCTCATTTAAATTGCCTTTCCAATCTAACCACCCATATTGTCGGGCTTGTTTTTTCTTAATATAGTAATTTGGTAGTTCATTATGATAAAGTAACTGGGCATCTGCACCCAAATATCCCATAATAGTGGCTGTACCTGCTGCTTTTGTTCTCATTGGAACGTAAACGCATTTGCACCTCGGATGAGCCTGCACCTCTTGCTGATTTTTTAAAATAGAAATGGCGACGATTTTTCCGTGCTGCTCGATACAGAATTTGCAAGAGGTGGGTGTTATCATAGACATCCAATTTGCCCAATTTTTACTGTTTCCTCTTAAGTTCTTGTCTTGCTGCAGCGTATTGATTAGATTTTCAATAAAACCTTCTTGCATGAATCCTCCTTCATTATACCGTGTTTTTCTCTTTTTGTCAAATTCAAAATGCTGTTTTGGCTATTGTAGCACATAACAGTTGATTTTGTCGTCCACGGATATGAAGGATTTTTGAGTTGTTCGTTGGGGTTTCTAATTCCGAATAGACAGGATGACTAACAACTCAACTCTCATTGACTATAAGAAAACTGAATTTGCTTTATTTTATACTGACACGTGCATCACCGCTGACGATTTCGATCGTGATGCTGTCGGAAAACAAATCATTATTAAAATGCTTAAATCTCTTTAATATCTCGATCATTTTGGCTGCGGAATCGCCAAACTTTCTCTCAATCACATCCAAACCGATAATCTCGATGTGGATAGGATCACCGTACATATCGGTCAGGCAGTCCCAAAAGGCTGACCAGTTGCATCCGTAGTAATCGGGAAAATCCAAAGCTTTCCATATTACGGCATGCATTTCCAAATAATATTGAACATTGGTAAAATCTATCGTATACTTTTCGTTGTTCATTGCGCCGGTCTCCTTATTTTGTGATTTCATAAAAAGCTTGATCATGGTCGTACGGAACGCAAACAGGGCTGCGTCAAGTTGTTGACACAGCCCCTTGGGTTTTATTTTAATGGATCTGCGTACCGGTGGGAACGCTGTCGTCAACGAAGATGACCTTGCAGCCGCAGGCGTTGTTGGTAGCGGCCAGCAGCATGCCCTGAGAATTGATGTTGCAAATTCTGTTAGGCTTCAGGTTTGCGATGACGATGATCTTCTTGCCGATGATGGATTCGGGCGTGTACTCGGCCTTGATCGAGGACATGATCACTCTCTCACCGATGCCGTCGTCCAAGGTCAGCTTGAGGCAAGCGTTGGATTTGCGCAGCGTTTCTGCCTTGAGGATCTTGCAAACGCGCAGATCGAGCTTGTCAAAGTCATCAATGGTGACCTGCTCCTTGATCGGCTGTACGGGATCAGCCTCGCCTCTGGGTGCTTCGGGCTGTGCGGGTGCCTCTTCTGCGGGCGCGTCACATGCCTCGCAAGCCTTTTCGGCAGCAATTTCCTCTTCGGTCTTGGGGTAGGAGAAGTCCAGAAGGTTTACGTACTTGTCCGCATCAATGGCGTACAGGAACAGATACAGTCTGGGACCCTGCTCCTTGTCGATCAGCAGCTTGTAGACCGTCTTGAAGAAGCTGCCCTGAATACCGCGCAGCTCCTTGGAGTCAGCCAGCTCGGGGTAAACCTGCTTGGGAATGTCGTAAATGGCGGTGTTGAGCTCGTCCAGCGTGTAGCCGCCCTTGGCGATCACGTCGTGCAGAAGCGAAATCTGCATCTTTTCCTTGTCGGAAAGCTGCTCGTAAACCTCAAAGTTACGCGTAGTGCGCAGGCGGTTGACCTGCTCGGGAGCACACTGCTCCAGCCAGAACTTTGCACGCTCCAGTCTGTCGGCAAACTGCTCGTACTTGTAGGGCATGCCGATCTTTTCAAATACGGTTTCCAAAAGAGGCACGTTGAAGTCCACGATAGAGCCAAGCTGTACGAGCAGGCTCATGGGAACGGTTTCCACGTATCTGCCTTCGATCATGCACTTTTCCATAATGGACGCGGTGGCTTCGTTGGCCTTGCCCTCGCGCCAGTCGTTCAGCATCTTGTCAAATTCAAAATACTGACGCAGAATGCCGTCGTCAAAGCAAATGTCGAATGCCTTGACGGGATCGGTCTTGGCGTACAGCCAGAGCAGTACCTCGGGCTGATACAGCTTGAGCATGGTTTCGGGGGTCAGGTTGATACCGGACGAAGAGGACATTTTGCCTGCCAAGCCCTTGATGCCGATAAATTCGTAGCCCTGATACAGGGGAGCCTGATGGCCAAAGACCTTCTTTGCGATCTGCTTGGAATTGTTGTAGGAGCCGGTGGGCGCGGAGTGATCCTTTCCGCCGGGCTCAAAGTCAACGCCCTCGTGACGCCATCTCATGGCCCAGTCAACCTTCCAGCCCAGCTTGCAGTTGTGGTTTTCAAGGAAGTTGAAGTGACCGGAGTGGCCGCAGCGGCAGGTGTAGTCTGCCTCGGTGCCGTCCTCGGAGAAGGAGGTGATGGTGGTAAAGTCGGTGTGGCAAGCGTCACAGAAAATGCTTACGGGGCTGTAAGCTGCCTTTTCGGCATCATGCTCAGCCTTGAGCTGCTCCTCGCTCTTGCTCTTGTCCTTGGTCTTGAAGGAGTCAAGGATCTCGAAAATCTCACCGCGCTTTTGAATGGATTCCAAAATCGCATCCGCATAAGCACCCGAGCGGTACAGGTCTGCCTGATAGCGGCAATCCAGCTTGATGCCGAAGGGCTCAATTCCCTTAAGGAACTCGTCCTCAAAGTGCTTTGCGTAGTTTTCATGGCAGCCCCAGGGGTCGGGAATGTCTACGTAAGGACAGCCGATATATTTGTCGTAGGTGTTGCCAACCACCGCCTGCACGTTGGCAGGGATCTTGCGGCAACGGTCGTATTCGTCCCAGGAAATCAGCAATTTTGCTTTTTTACCTTGCTTTTCCAACGCCTTAACAACGAACAAAGGCGTTGCCAGATCGCGGAAGTTACCGATGTGAACAGAGCCGGAGGGAGAAACACCGGCAGCGCAAACGTATTCTTCCTTGTCGGGATTTTGCGCGATGATCTTTTTTGCAATTTCTTCTGACCAATGCATATTATGTCTCCTTTATTTATATGAATTGAAATTGTACATACTTCATCCATTATAGTATATCACAGTTTTTTCTGTCTGTCAATCGGTACATGTTCTAAATATTGTGCGCAAGGGACGTAAGATTTAATGCGCTTTCAAAAAATTCGGCATAAAAACGGCCGTGATGGGCAAACTATGAGCGGATAGAATCCAAATTTGCAACAGGAGTATGTAATTATGATGTCTATCATTGACAGAATTGCCCTGATTGTTGCCGCCATTGGCGGTCTGAACTGGGGTAGCATCGGGCTTTTCGGCTTTGATGCAGTCGCATGGCTGTTTGGCGGACAGGGCGCGATCCTTTCGCGTATCGTTTACGTGGTCGTTGCGCTTGCCGCGCTTTGGTGCATTTCACTGGTCTTTCGCGTCAGAGAGACGTTTGAGCAGCCCGAAGAAATGTAAGCAAAAAATGCCGTCCGCGCATATGCGTGATACTCCGCTTGGAGTATCACGCAACTCTATTCGCTTGCAGCGAGTAAATATTTCGCCAAAGGCGAAATTCTGCTACGCAGTGATATTCTGCTTACGCCGAGTGGTATTCGCTACGCGAGCTTTTAGAGCGAATAGAATATCACTGTGAGGCATAGCCGAACAATATCACTGCGTAGCAATATCACTCTTTGCGAAAGCAAAGAATATCACTCTATACCAAAAGAAAAGAGAGAGTATTTCGGATTTGTTCCCGATTTGTTCTCTCTCTTTTGTTATTACAGAGGCGTACTTTTTCTCATTTAATCTTTGTTGCAATTTTATTTTTCATTCTCATCCGCAAGCCGTTGGTTGATAAGCTCCAAATTCCGTTTTTCGATCTTATCCGAAACGTAATAAATCAAAGCCATCAAAGGGATATATAGTGCCAGCAGGATGCCGAACGCAATGAGAAATTCACGGCTTGGGCGAAATTCGTAGAACACGAGATTTACAACGCCCATGGTCAACATGCTAAAACCGATTGTAATAAAGCGCCTGACCCACAGATGTCTTGAAAAAAGCCTTAGCTCGAACGTAAAATACGAAAACAGATGTATGGGAATGGCGACAGCAAGCATCAAGTGTAAATACTTGACTTGTACGATCTGAGGGAAAACCAACGATATAATGACAAAAGCCAAAGCGCAAAATCCCATCATTTTGATAAAAGAATCCCAATATTTTCTTCCAAGACTCATATTTACACCCCCAGCTTTTTCTTGATTTCGGACACGTATTGTCTGGAAACAAGCAATTTTTCGTTATTTATCAACGTTGCGACCAAACGGCTGTTGTCGGCTTTTTTAATGCTTCGCATTTTGCCAAGGCTTGCAATGACCGTTTTGGATATCCGCGCAAATTTGAGGTTTTGCAGGCTTTGTTCGATCTGATAGAGCTTGGCTGTGGACTTATACGTTTGCTTTTCGGTGTAGAAAAAGATCTCACCGTCCACCGATTCAAAGTAAAAAATGTCCTTGATTGGGATAAAAAACGTTTCCCCTTGCCTCTCTCCCGCAAAGGTGTGTCCGACAAGCCCCATGCCGGCAATCATATCTCGGATCTCATCGGTCAATTGCGCGCAGGTGATCTGTATTTCTGTTTCCTTGACGCTCGGATCCTCGTGAATTGTGATTTTCAAGGCAGCCCCTCCGTTCTCTTTTGTGATTTTATTATACAAGGCCCAAAAAGCAAAGTCAAGCGATTTTCCCCATCCTGCAAATTGCGGGTGGTAAGATGCAATTTGGGGTATTTTTGTAAATGATTGGGTGAGCGAATGGTGCGGATGTGCGCTGCAAAGGTGTCCCCGAAGGGAGGCTGTGTATTGGGTAACCGTTGTGGTGAAAGAGCGGTGAAATGGGAACCCCCACCACCGCAACCGCGTCACTTGTTGCCCTCGTACCTCGGTCAACATCGCTCCGCTGCGGTCCCCCTCCCGCAGTGGGGAGGCATTGTTGCAGGCAACCGTAAAGTAAGAATTGTGCAAGAGGGATAGAGAAAAACACTTTCATTGAAGCGGATCAACAGACAAAAATGGATGCGCAAATGAGCCTCCCCGCTACGGGAGGGGGACCGCAGCGGAGCGCGTTTCAAAGCATTTTGCTTTGAAAGGAGAGACGCGGTTGCGGTGGTGGGGCTTCCCATACGGACGCTCCTTCACCCCTTTATGCAATGCAAACAAAAACGCCCTTGCGGGCGTTTTTCTTATATTTTATTTTCTTATAGTTCTTCAGCGTAAGGATTCTTATATCCTTCGCCGTAGATCTCTGTCGCCTTGGTGACAATCAGGAAGGCGTGCTTGTCCTCCTGCTTGACCACGTCGCGCACCATGGGGTATTGGTGGTCGTGCAGCACGCACATCAGTACCTTTTTGTTTTTCTTGGTGTAAGCACCCTCACCGTGCAGCATGGTTACACCGGTTTCCACTTCGTTGATCAATCTCTCGGAAACGCGCTCCGGGCAATCCGAAATGATATATACCATTTTGGCATTGTCTTTTCCGTACAGCACAAGATCCAGCACGGTCGAGTTTGTAAATACGGTAATGACCGCGTACATGGCAACCAGCACGTCGCGGAATGCGATTGCCGAGAGGATGATGATCGAGGAGTCCAAAAACATATACAGCACGCCTGTTTTCATATGGCGGAACTTGCGGCGCAAAAGCTTTACGACAATATCAAAGCCGCCCGTTGAGCCACCACCGCGGAACACAAGACCAATACCCAAGGCTGCCAGTGCACCGCCTGCAAGCGCAGCGATCACCAAATGCTCGGACATGTCCGGAATCCATGCTGAAAACCCGCGGTCAATGATCTCGATAATAGCCGAGGACAGCGCGGTCACGTAGATCGTACCTGCCAAAAACTTGAATTTGAATACGATCAGACCGATGATCATAAGCGGAATGTTGATCATAAAGATCCACACACCGGTACCCAGCTGAAAATCACCGAATTTCACCAGGCTGTTGATGATGATCGAAAGACCCGAAACGCCACCGGGAGCCAAGTGGTTGGGATCCAAGAAAACGGCAATGCCAAAGGCGTAAATAAACGCGCCCACCGTCAACAAGGCAAAATTCTTGAGAAACGGAATAAGCTTCTCCTTTTTGCTTGGTTTTGCTTTATTCAACGTAAGTTACCTCCGATTCTGCCCGTTCGGGCTCGTTGCCGCCAAGTGCGGTCTTGCGGTATTCGCTGGGGGACATGCCCACCTGCTTGACAAAGGCGCGGTTAAAGGTACGCAGCGTACCAAAGCCGACAAGCGTGGAGATCTCGGTAATGCTTTTGTTTGTTCTGCGCAGATATCTGCAGGCTTCGGAAACGCGCAGCGCGTTGATATAATCGTTAAAGCCTGTGCCGATCTTGCTGCCGAACAGGTGCGAGATATAGTATTTGCTCAAATGCAGCTCCTGCTCCAGCGTTCCAAGCGTCAGCTCTCTGCTGTAATTCTGTGCGCAAAAGGAAACGATCGAGCGCAGCGTCATGGAGTCGGTTTGGTTGCTTTCTCTGAAGGTCATGCGGGAGAGCAGCTCACCGAAAAAGGCGAGCAGATAGCCCTTTGTAATGGCGTCGCGGTAATCGGCGGGCATGTCCTCTGTGCGCGAGAGCGTCATGAGCAGCTCGTGCATGTAAGGATCGCTGCCCACACCGCGAATGATGGGGCTTGTGGGCGCGGCACCCGAAAAGCTGCGCGAAAGCTCGGGGAGCAGGTCGGGATTGATGATAAAGAGCAGGTATTTTTCATTTTCTGAGGGGTCGTAACGGTGTACCTGATTGGGAAATACCAGCAGTACGTCACCGCTTTGAATGGTGTATTCCCCCGTATCCACCGCGCAGGTGGTGCTGCCCTCTATCATATATACCATTTCCAGATGATAGTGCAGGTGCGCACCGAACGCTAAGGGGTAGCGGCCGGAAAGTGCGTTTCGGCAGGAAAAATCGTCCTTTTTATTTTCGTAAATAGCACCCATTCACGTTACCTCGTTGCCTTTTTGTAGCGGCGAAGTCTGATTTTTCCCTTGGATGCGTTCCAAAAGATATTGGCAATGATGGGAGGCGCACCGTACTTGCGGTAAAGGAGGTATACAAGGCCTGCAATCAGTCCAAGAACTGCAAGGATAGCGACCAGAATCATGATCCACTCGTAGAACTGTACGCCAAAGCTGCCGTAAGCCTCCACTCGGTCAAGCAGAAGCGCGCAGCTGCCCTCTTCGGCAAGCTCGGGAACCTTGATCTGCACCGAAACGGTGATGGGGTCGTCACCGTCCACAAGGGAAGTGAATTTGCTGACGTCAAAGTAAACGGTCTGCCATGTGTTGGGCGTGATCTCGGTCACATCCTCGTAAACAACCTGTCCGTCACCTGCAGAGAGCGTTTTGCTGCCGTGCTTGACAAGGCGCAGCTTAATGCTCACGGGTGTTTCGGTATCGGCATCAGCACACATGGTCAGCGCAATCGCTTTCACACCCTTGATATCCGAGCCCTGCAGCACGGTATTGGAAATACCCATGAAAGCACCGGGCTGTGTGCGATCCAGCTGAGCGCCAAGCACGGGCCAGCCAAGCGTTGCGTCCTTGGAAAGCTCCAGATAGGATACACTGTCGTCGGGAGAAAATCCGCTCGTTGTACCGTCAATAAAGCTGAACAGCACCTGACTTTTGCCCGAGGGCTTTTCGGTGACGTCCTCGCCCGTGACGAACTGACGGGTAGCCGCCTTGTTCTTTTGTGCATCGTAAAGTGTGCTCCAGCCGGGAATCTTGGAATCCATGGAGAGTGCGGTGAGCTGAGAGATATCCTTGGTGTCTATGGTCATGAACACGTTATAGAGCATGCGGCGCTCGGTGATCTGTCCCTTGTTGTCGGTTGCCCAGAGCCCAGAGCCCTTGATCAGGCTTTGCGCGTCGGTGTGTGCTGTGTAGATCAGAGCGTCCACGTGACCGTTTTCCAGCACCTTATAGTAGGCATACACGTAGGATGCTGCCTGAATCTCTGCGCTTTCACCGGGAGCGACCTCAAAATCGCTGATGATGGTGTGACGGCGCTCTTGGTTGAAGTAATGATCAGGGTCAGCGATCCAGCCAAAATCCGAGAAGTGCGCAGGGGAGAGCTTGAGCGCGTTGGCGTTATCGTCAGACCAGGTGGGGTCTGAGCTTTTGTAGCTGTAAGCAGAAATGGCGGTACACCAATCAAAATTACCGCTGTATATAGCCTCAAGATTGAACTGATCCAGGAAATAATTGGTGGTCCAGTCGGTCTTGGAGGAAAGGGCGTTGGCATCTGCCAGATTATTGCTGACCGATACGTAAACGCGGCCGTTTGCATAATGAGATTTGAGCGTGGAGTGCGCCAGACGAACAAGCGCGTGGTAACGGCCTACGTATTGGGCAAATTCTACCGAGCCCGCGTTGTTATTCTGCGTGGATTCGTTGACGCTGCGGCCAATGATCAAAGCACCGCAAAAGCCGTACGTACCTGCGGGATCGGTGTAGCGCGCGGTGATGAAATCAAGAAAGCCTGCCATAAGCGAGGCACTTTGATCGTCATCCATCCAGATGGCGTAGGTGCGGCCGGATTTGGCGGCAGCCCCTTCCGCATACAGGCAGGAAACAAGGCTGTTGGCCTTTGCGGGATCGGTGTGCATGCGCAAACGGAAGTAAACGATGCTGCCCTGTGCGGTAGCCTCGATCACCTGCTTGTCCAAGGACTCCAACACACCGCGGTCCAGATAATAGGTCTGACCGTCGTATACGTAAGAGATCGCCTTATCGGAGTATCCGTCCAGGATCAGCACCGAGGGGTCAAGCTCCACTACGGTGTGCGCCACGCCAAGGTAAGCGGCATCCGAGGAGATGGATACGTGCAGTCCCTTGATCGAAGCGGATGTGGGAAATTCAGCGGTGTTTTCTGCCAGATCCGATACGTTGGATACGTATACGGGCGAGGTCAGCAGCACGTAAGAATTCAGTGTTTTATTATACATAGCCACGGCAAAGGCGCAATGCAGGCGGGAATGTGCCTGCAGGTTGCCCTCATCATAAACGTCCACCGTGAATTTGGGCGAGGTGGACATTTTGCACTCAGCCACGGGCTGCTTGCCGGAGAGGTCATCGGCAGTGTCGCCCGGCTCCATTGCCATCAGATATAGCCTTTGGGTATAGATTCCCGAATTTTGGAAGGCTTCCAGATCAGCCTCGGTCAGAACAGCCTTGACCGAGATTTCGGTGCCTTTTTTGTTGACAGTCACGTCGGTAACAACGCTTTCGGTAATCTCGTCCTTATCACCGCAAGCGACCAGCACGCCAATGCTCAGAATGAGAGTCAGCGCAAGGCAGAGTACAGACAATAATTTTTTCATAACGTCCTCCATAATCGGATTTTTTGAATTCTATGGATGATAAATTCTGGGAACGCGAGCGGTTACCAGACAGGGTATCTCGTAAGCAATTGTGTTTGCATGCTTAGCAAGTGAAGATAGAGATTGCACGTCGTTGCCGAACAGCGTGACCGTGTCACCCGGAGTACAAGGCAGATCAGTCACGTCGATCATACAAAGATCCATGCAGATCCTACCCACCATCGGGGCGGTGAAATCGCCTTGCGCCGTGTGCACCGTAACGGTGGTATCGGCATAGGCGCGCAGCCATCCGTCCGCATAGCCTGCGGAGAGCGTGGCAATGGTGCGGTCATGATCCGCACGGTAAAGTGCTCCGTAGCCGATCGGCTCACCCGCGGCAACCTTATGGGTCTGAATGATCCTGGTCTGCAACTGCATCACGGGGCGCAGCCGCTCGGCAGGAAAAAGATTGCACCGCGGATCTCTGTCGACCTCGGGCGGAATGGGGGGAGTTACACCGAATAAAAGCGCACCGACGCGCACACCGTCGAGATAGGTTTCGGGATAACGCATGCAGCCCGGGCTGTTGCAGGCATGGCACGCGGGGGGACATTTCCCCTTTTGCTCAAGCCCCTGCTTGATGGCCAGAAAGCGTTGCCATTGCTCGGTGCAGAAGTTGCCGCAATCGGCATCGGAGAGATGGGTGAAAAGGCCGCGGACGTCAAAGGCGTCGCACGTATCCGTCAGCGTACAGATATCCTCCACGGTTTGCGCTGCCTCTTCGGGCGAGAAGGCGGGATAGCCGATGCGGTGCATGCCGGTATCTACCTTGACGTGCACCGGGATTTTGACGCCCGCTGCCTTGGCAGCTGCATGCAGATCCCGCGCATATTCGGGGGAAAATACGGTTTGTACCAGCTTGTATTCATCCAACAGCGAGGCATATGCGGGGTTAGTATAGCCGAGAATGAGAATTTCGGCCTGATCCCCTTGCGTCTCGGAAAGCGCTTGTCGGATAGCGATCCCTTCTTCGGCACACGCCACGGCAAAATGGCGGCAGCCGCAGTCAAAGAGCGCACGGGCGCAGGCTTCAATGCCGTGTCCGTATGCGTCCGCCTTGATCACGGCAATCGCGGGGGTATTGGGATTATGTGCGTGAATGTAATCACGGGAAACGATGTAGTTATTGACCAGTGCGTCAAGGTCGATATGAGCCCACACGCGGCGATTGTCGACGGATGCGGGCGAAATTTGATTTATATGCTTCACAGAGTATGCCTCCTGTAAGTTTCTGTTTTTAGTATATCACAACAAGACAAATATTGCAACATGTCCAAGGGAAGATTTTTGGAAATTTTTGCGTGGGATGTTATGGGAATGTGATATTACCGCGCTGCGGAAACGGTAGTAAGTCATCCTCGGGCAAGTCCCCACTCCCAAGATCCTTCACTTCGCTCAAGGATGACGGGGAGTGGAGCGCTGCGAAGGATCTTGCACGGGCACGAAAAATCAGCCGCGAAAAATACCCCCAAGGAATTTTTACGTTCCTTGGGGGTTCTCTACATGATTATATTCGGATGGTTGACGACTTATACCCGAAAGGATTTGTCGTGATCCTACCTGTAATCAATCCTTTTTGTTATCGTCCTCGGATTGCGCATAGGGGAAGGGATTGTCGGAACTGTCACCGGACTGTGCGTAGGGGAAGGGGTTTTCGTTTGCCTTCTCCTCAGCCTCACGACGCGCACGCTCCTGCTCGGCCTGCTCCTTTTGCTCGTTGGCCTCGCGGCTCTTGCGCTTCTTTTCTTCAAGCATCTGCTCAAGCTCTGCAACCGTGGGATAACCTTCCATTGCAGCCTTGAACTGGTCGCCGTCCATGTTTTCGTGATCGAGGAGGTACTGCGCAATGAATTCCAGCTTATCCATATGCAAGGTCAGAATGTCCAGCGCACGCTTGTACTGCGCGTCCATGATCTGTCTGGTTTCTCTGTCAATGGCAGCAGCCGTTTCTTCGGAGTAGTCCTTGCCGGAGGAGAAATCTCTGCCAAGGAAGACCGAGTCGGAGTGGCCTGTGCCGTACAGTACGGTACCCAGCGCCTCGGACATACCGTAACGGGTGATCATGCTGCGAATGGTGGAGGTTGCGTGCTGAATGTCGCTGGAAGCACCGGTCGAGATATCCTCCAGCACCAGCTGCTCTGCAGCTCTGCCGCCAAGCGCGACTGCAACGTCGTCCAGCATCTGGCCCTTGGTTTTGCCCATTCTGTCCTCGGTGGGAGGCGTGAGCGTCACACCGCCTGCCGAGCCTGCGGGGATGATGGTGATATAGGATACGGGGTTGGCCTTGGGGCAGAAGTAGGAAACGACTGCGTGGCCTGCCTCGTGATATGCGCAAAGCTTGTTGTCCTCGGGGGTACGCAGGTGGCTCTTTTTCTGCGGGCCGAGCACGACCTTGAGATAAGCCTCGTCAATGTCCTCCATACCGATCAGGGACTTGTTCTTACGTGCGGCCAGCAGCGCTGCTTCATTGAGCAGGTTTGCAAGGTCAGCACCGGTAAAGCCGGGGGTATGCTTGGAGATCTGTGCGAAATCGACCGAATCCTCCATCGGCTTGCCCTTGGCATGCACGCGCAGAATTTCTTCTCTGCCCTTCATGTCGGGGTAGTTGACCGTGATCTGACGGTCAAAACGGCCGGGACGCAGCAAGGCGGGGTCAAGGATGTCGGGGCGGTTGGTGGCCGCGATGACGATGATGCCCTCGTGAGAGCCAAAGCCGTCCATTTCCACCAGCAGCTGGTTGAGCGTTTGCTCACGCTCGTCGTGACCGCCGCCAAGACCTGCACCTCTGTGACGGCCGACAGCGTCGATTTCGTCGATAAAGATGATGGATGCGGGGGCTTTACGTGCGTTTTCGAAAAGGTCACGCACACGCGAAGCACCGACACCGACGTACATTTCCACAAAGTCCGAGCCGGAGATCGAGAAGAAGGGAACGCCCGCCTCGCCCGCAACAGCCTTGGCAAGCAGAGTCTTACCCGTACCGGGAGGGCCCATGAGCAAAACGCCATGGGGAATCTTTGCGCCGAGTCGGGAGAATTTACCGGGAGCCTTGAGGTATTCCACGATCTCCTGCAGCTCCATCTTTTCCTCGTCCGCACCTGCCACGTCCTTGAAGCGAACCTTGTTCTTGTCGTCGGGCATGGGCGTTTTCACGCGCGCCTTGCCGAAGTTATTGATTTTGTTGCCCTCACTGCTTGCGCGCTTCATCGCGACGAAATAGAACACGATAAAGACCACGATGATCAAGAGGAAGGGAAGGTAGGAAACCCAAGCGGGCAGAACCACCACTGCCTCGTTGATGACCTCCTCGATCAGGCCCTCTTCCGAGAGTCTTACGATGGTGTCACCCAGATCGCGCTGGAAGTATTCCATGTCCGCGATCTCGTAGCGATAGGTCTTACCGTCGTATTGGGTATAGGTCAGAGTCTTGTTGCGGAAGCTGATCACGCAGCTCTGCACACCGCCCTGATCGTATTTGCCATCCCCGTCGCTGTCGATGGGGGCATTGCCAAAATCGGCAAGCACCTGGCTGTAATCGGTTACGTCGGTGATCTCCTGCTTATTCCCGTTTCCGTTGAACAGCATGACCACAACCACTGCGATCAGGGCAACGAAAACAACGTAAAAAAGGATCACCTTTAAGTTATTCTTCATTCAAAACCTCCGTTGGAAAGCCGATTATAAGTAGATCTCCGGCTTCAAAACACCCACAAAGGGCAGATTTCTGTATTTTTCATCGTAGTCCAAACCAAATCCTACGACAAATTCGTTGGGGATGACCGTGCCGCAGTAGTCGGGCACAAAATCGACCTCGCGGCGCTCGGGCTTGTCAAGCAGAGTGCAGGTTTTGACGCTTCCTGCAAGTCTGTTGGAGAACAGCTGCGTCAGTCTTTGCAGCGTTCTGCCGCTGTCCACAATGTCCTCAATAATCAAAAGGTCGCAATCGGGCAGATCCTCTCGCAAAAGATCGGTGTGGATGCGGATCTCTCCCGAGCTCTTGGTACCTGCGCCGTACGAGGAGACCTTCATCACCTCGATCTCAAGCGGCAGAGTCACGCGCTTCATCAGCTCGGTAGCAAAGGGGATAGATCCCTTGAGAATGACCACGAACACAAGCTTGCGCTCGGAGTCCTTGTAATCGTTTGTGATCTGTTGTGCAAGGTCGTCGATGATGGAACTGAGCTTTTGCTCGTCGATCAGGATTTTCTCAATATCATTCTTTATCATGGTATGCCCCTTTTCATTCAAGTATCAAAATGATTTTGTAAGCAGATGTGCACGTTCAGGGATTTTTCCGCTGCTTTGACTTCAGCACCGTCGCGTATGCAAATGCCCGGTACGGCAAGCACGCCGTCCTCGTCGCATAGCAAGGGAAGTCTTGGCCGCAGGGCAAGCGGTACACCGGCCCGGCCGTACAGCTTGCGGATCTTTTTGTGCATGCCGCCGTGGAGAATAACGTCCCCTTGGCGGATCGGGCGCAAAAAAACCTGTCCTTTTATTGTATCAAATCTTACTTGCAGTTCTGTATATAAATTGTTAACATTTGTGTCAATTCGCGTGTCCGTTTTTTGATTTTCGGGGAAAGTCGCCCATATTGCCACCCCTGCTTCTGCAATTTCGGTAAAACCTTGCTGCAATGGCAGCAGATAGGCGGGGGGAGATGAACGCTTTTGATCCTGTGTCATGCGTAAGGCATGACGGTCTGTCACTGCGGCAATACTGCCGGGAAGGCTGATACTGCCGTGTGTGTTTTGGCAAATCTGTGCATAGATCGCATCCAGATGCACGGCCTCCGCCATATGCTGCTCTTGGCCGCATTCCTTGGCGTAATCCCCGTAAAGACGCATGATCAGGCGTTTGCCGATGGCAGCGGGCTGCGTGCGCAAAAGCGCGATGGGTAAGGTATGTGCCGCAGCGTGCTCACAATACAGCGCGTTTGCAATGCCGTCCAACGCCTCGCAATCCTCATTTGCCGCACGGCAAAGCCTTGCGGCTGCGTGCTGCGGATGGGGAAATAAGATCTCCAGCTCGGGGATGACGCGGTTGCGGATGCGGTTTCGCGCATAGTCGTCGCAGGAGTTGGTCGCATCGGTCACGTAAGAGAGGTGCATTTGTCCGCATGCGTCCAAGATCTCTTGCTTGGTCAGATGCAAAAGCGGTCGGAACAGGCAGAGGTTATCGTCCACGTCCGTTCCGGGCAGCGGCGCATAGGCGGGAATGCCGCGCAAGCCTTGCGTGCCCGTACCGCGGCAGAGGCGGAAGAGCAGAGTTTCTAAGTTGTCGTCGGCGTGGTGTGCCGTGGCAAGCAGGGGAATATGATGCTTGCGCATCAGGCGTGCAAAGTGGCGGTACCGCGCGTGCCTTGCGGCCTCCTCAAGGCTCTGCCCCGTCTTTTTTGCCAGAGCGGGGACGTTGACCTTGACGGCAAACAGAGGAATTTTCAGCTGTCTGCAGGTCTTTCTGCAAAAATCCAGGTCTGCATCGGCTTCTGCGCCGCGAATGCCGTGATGCACGTGTACTGCGTAAAGCGCACTGCCGCACTGCTTGGCCTGCTTGTGTAAAAGGTGCAGTAAAAGCATGGAATCCGCACCGCCCGAAAAGGCAACGAGAACGGGAGTGTCCTTTTGGTATGTGTCGGGCAGGCTCAGGGTGAATTTATCCATGGCCCTGATCGTCCGTGATGGTACGGAACTTGGTGTAACGGCCCACCCAGCCCATCTTGACCGTGTTGGTAGAGCCGTGACGGTTTTTGGCCACGATAACCTCGGCGGTGGAATCCTCGGGGGCCTCCTCGCCTACCTTGTAGTATTCATCGCGGTACAGGAAGATGACCACGTCCGCGTCCTGCTCGATCGCACCCGAGTCACGCAGGTCGGAAAGCATGGGCTTTTTGTCGGTTCTGCCCTCGGGTCCGCGCGAGAGCTGTGCGCAGCAGATGACGGGAACCATCAGCTCCTTGGCCATGATCTTGAGTGCACGGGAGATTTCGGAAACCTCTTGTACGCGGTTGTCGATCTTGCGGTCGGATTGCATGAGCTGCAAATAGTCGATAACCACAAGTCCGAGATTGTCCACGCGGCGCAGCTTTGCTTTCATGCCCGTAACCGACTGACCAGACGTGTCGTCGATCAGCACGTCGCATTTGGCAAGGTGCGAGGTGGCTTCGGCGATCTTGCGCCAGTCGTCCTGCGCCAGCTCACCGGTACGCAGCGCGTAGCTGTCTACCAACGCTTCGCTGGAAATGACACGGTTGACAAGCTGGTCTGCCGACATTTCCAGTGAGAAGATGGCAACCTTTTTGCCCGTCTGCGATGCAACGTTTGTCGCGATATTCAAGCAGAACGAGGTCTTGCCCATACCGGGACGCGCACCGACCAAGATCAGGTCGGATTTGCCCATGCCTGCCAGCACGCGGTCAAGACCGGAAAATCCGGTGGACGTGCCTTGCGATGCGTTTTTGTTTTCCTTGAGCTCGTGCAGATGGGCGTAAACGTCACCGATGACCTCGCGGATGTGCTTGAAGTTCTTGGTGTCGCGCCCCTGCGCGATGGCGTAAATGCTGTTTTGTGCGGATTCCAGAATGCCTGCCACCGAGTCTTGCTCGGAGTATGCGGCTTCGGAAATATCGTTTGCCACCTCGATCAGGCGGCGCAGCGTGCTTTTTTCCTTGACGATGCGGGCGTAGTCCTTGATGTTGAGAGCGTTGGGAACGACCTCGGCAAGGGTGCGGATGTAATCCTGACCGCCCGATTTGTCGTAAATGCCCTTATATACCAGGGTATCGATCAGGGTGACCAGGTCGATCTCGTTGTTTTGTGCGAAAAGATCCTGAAAGGCCATGTAGATGCGCTGATGCTCTTCCAGATAAAAGTCGTCCGGCTTGATCAGGTCGGCAATTTCATCCAGCGCCTTGGGGTCAATCAGGATAGAACCAAGCAGGGATTGCTCGGCAATCAGGGAGAAGGGTAGCTTGCGTACAAGTTCCTCGCTCATATAGACCTCCATGAAAATCGTCCGTGATGAGATTTATGCACCAACGGTCACCTTGATATTGCCGGTGATCTCGGTGTACAGGCGCACGTCAAAATTGTAGGTGCCGTAGGCCTTGATGGGATCGGGCATGACGATCTTGCGCTTATCAATGGTAATGCCGTGCTGCTTGGAAAGCGCCTCTGCAATGTCCTTGGACGTGATCGAACCGTACAGTCTGCCGTCAGCGCCTGCGTTGACGTTGAACTTTACAACCACCTGCGAGAGCTTGGATGCGATCTCGTTTGCCGTTGCCTTTTCGGTTTCGATCTTGTATTGCTTGGATGCTTCCTTGTTTTTGGCCTCATTGAGCGCCTTGTTGTCGGCAACTACGGCCAGCTTTTTGGGCAAAAGGAAGTTGCGTGCGTATCCGTCGGATACGTCGATGATCTGATCCTTTTTGCCTTGTCCTTTCACGTCTTGTAAAAGAAGAACCTTCATGTTATATACCTCCTTGCGGTCATGCGGGACGGTTATTTTCCGTCCTCGGATTTGTAATCGTATTCAAAATAGTCGTCTATTGCGGATCTGAGCAGCTCGTAAGCGCTCTGAATGGTTGCGTTTTTGACTTGTGCACCTGCCACGTCAAAGTGTCCGCCGCCCTGCAGCTTTTCCAAAATCAGCTGCACGTTGATCTCACCCTTGGAGCGGCCGGAGATGACAACGGTATCTCCCATGAGCACCATGGCAAAGGATGCCTCAATGCCCTTGAGAGAGAGCAGGCTGTCCGCTGCCTTTGCGGCAGCCACGCGATCCTCGGGGGAGGGCTCTTTTTCGGTGTTGAGCCAAGTGATGGCCACTATGTCGCGATAGATACGCGCCATGGAGTCAAATGCGCTGGCAATGCGCATGTCCTCCAGATCCTGATTGAAGAATTCACGCGTGACGCTGGTGTGCGCGCCTCTGGAGTACAGGTAGTGCGTGATCTCAAAGGTTTGCGCACCCGCGTTACGGGTAAAGTTGTGAGTATCCAGCATAATGCCGGAGAGAAGCAGATTGGCCTCCTCTTTCTGCAGGCAGTCGGCAAATTCACTCTGCTGCATCATTTCGGCAATGATCTCACTGGCAGAGGATTTTGTGGGCTCGATATAGTTCAGGAAGGGGTTAAAGTCCGGTTCCTTGACCAATCGGTGGTGGTCGATCAGTGCGATCTGCGGTACGCTGCCCGGCAGATCGGGCGCTTCAAAAATGAAGCGGTTGTTGGCATCCACGATGATCAGAAGGGTGTCCGACGTTACGGCATTCATGCCCGCCTCGCGGTCAATGAACATTTCACTGTATTGCTCCAGCCCTGCAAGATGTGCAAAGCAGGTGCGGAAGGTATCGCATTTGCGGTCAATGACGATGTGAACGTCGGGAATCGAGGAAACAGAGCGTCCCTCTTGTCGGGCTTTGGTCTCCAACACGCTCAAGGTGAATCTGGCTGCACCGACGCAAGCACCGACCGAGTCAAAGTCAGGATTGGCGTGTCCCATGATCAGCACGTTGCCGCATTCACGGATTTTGTCTGCAAGTACGTCCGCGCTGACGCGGGAGTTGATCGAGGAGTTACTTTCCAGAATCTTGTGCGTGCCGCCAAAGTATTCCAGACCGCCGCGCGCACCGCGACGCAGCGCTACTTGGTTGCCGCCGCGGGAGAGTGCCACTTCGAGAGCCGCATAAGCAGCGCGTTCCTTGTCGCCCATGGAGCCGCCAACCGAGGCAATGCCCATAGAAACCGAAACAGGGAAGGTGTTGTCACCGATTCTGATGTCCATGACCGTGTTCAGAATGCTGAATCGGTCAGCAATACATTTCTCCAGCTTCTCTTCCGAGAAAATGGCGATATATTTATCTCTGTCGTACTCGCGGATCATACCGTCAAGGCTCAGTACCCAATCCGAAAGGATCTTTTCAATGCGGGTGGCGGTCTCGCGGTAGCTTGCGCGAACGAATTGCGTCAGCTCCTGCAAGTTATCGATGGCAATGTAAGCCACAACGGGGTTTTCGCGCTCTGCGCGTTCCTTGAGCTCTAAGATGCTGTTGACGTCACGGAACACGGTAAAAAAGTATTCCTTGCTGTCTATGCGCATGGAATAGCTTTCCAGCTTGTATCTTTTGCCGTTACCGAGTCTTGTAATGGATTTTTCCTCGGAAACCTTTCCACCGTGTGCGGCGGTGGAGATGGTGTCCATGGAAACGGAACAGAATTCGGAAAGGCGAATGTTGCAAACGGAGGTCTTATAGCCAAGGATGTCCTGCAGTGCGCTGTTGATGGTCTGGACCACGCCGTCATTGCCGATGACGGCGTACGGCACGTCAATGACGTAACGGAACATGTCGGTGATCTCGGTATTGATATGATCCGCAGCTAAGACCGCCTCCTTGAAGCGCAAATGGCGGAACAGGTAAACCACAAACATGATAGCGCAGGTCAGGACGAAGACAACTGCCGCGCTCAAAGCAAACCAGCTAAGTGGGAGTGCCGGGTGATCTACGTGTCCGATCACGGCACACGCGCCCAGCAAAACCAATCCAACCGAGGCACATACGGCAAAGGGAATGCGCAGATCCATGCAAACTGCATCCTTTTTACCGTAATAATATCCGTTTTTTCGATACTCGGAATGGTTTTTCATATCATCTACCTCCTTGTGAACTGTTCATTTTTTGTTCCAGGGCTTTCGCAATGGCCGAGAGAATAATGCCAAAAGCACCGAAGAATGCAAGCATGGGTACGACCGCAATGCCAAGGAATATCACGGCTAAAGCGTAGGTGAGAATGAGCGGCCATTTGATCGGTGCCTGCTTGATGTTTCCAATCACGCCGAGAATGCCGTGCACCGTGATCATGGGCATCAGAATAAACAGCAGGTTGAGTGCGATAAAGAGCACCACCTCGCCCTGCGGGAACATGGCAGAGATCAGCATGGCTGCATAGCACAAAAGCAAGAGGACCGCAGAGGGTACCGAGGGGGAGTATGCGCTCATGTGCGCAGGGCACACTTCGCGAGGCTGCTTTCCGATCAGAATGGCAGTAAACCCACGGTGAGCAATAAAAGCAAAAATCCAAAGCATCATGACGGTCATGCCGGGCAAAAGTCCCATGAAGGCAGAGGCGATGGAATCGGAAAATTCCGTGATCTTTTCGGGGGTGATTTCACCGCCCAGCATCTGTTCTACCTGTACAGCCATCTCCTCGGTTTCGGTCATAAGCTGCAGGGCTTGAGCAAACGCGGAGGAAAAAGAGGCGTGGAAGGCCTTGACCGTGTCGTTGATGCCTTGCATGTTCAAAGGAACACCGGCAACGGCCAAATCAATGATCGTGAAAATCAGCAGAGCAGCCACGAGCGTACCTGTCAGCGTGCCGACCGATACAATAACGGAGTATTTTTTCTTAAAGCAAAAGCCGAGAGCGAGCGCACCGAAGGAGGGTAAAAGCGCACTCAGCGCCAGCAGCGGATCGCATGTCAGCGCAAATGCTGCAAGATATGCTGCAGGAGCAGCAATGGCAAATGGCAGGTAGGCAGCTCCACGGGCGTCGGCCAACAGGGCTGCACCGGCTATCACCGCGCAAAGTAAAGATGCAAACAATATGCACATCCAGGCTCCGAACACAAACAGAAGCACAAAACCGACCAAGGCACAACTCAAAAAGACCGGTTTGCGACAATAGATCAGAACGAATGCGGTGCAAAGCGCAAGTATGCCAAGTGAGATGGCCAGCAGTAGGGTGGATTCATAGGGCGCAGCCGCCTCTGTTCCGGTGCGGTTTATATAAAAGGTCATCACGGGGAGTGAGACAGAGCAAGCGAGCAGAACGATGCAGCAGACGGTGCGGACGAAACGAGAGAGGGGCTGTCTGTGCAGCTCTGCGGTGGGAGCGGAGTTATTTGAAATATCCATAGCATCTCCTTTCCGTACCCGAGATAAACGTACGGGCACAATCATACCATTATAATAGTATAACATATAAAAATGCTTTTGTAAACAATAAACCTGACAAAAACAAGAAAATATAGTGAATTTTCTCAGAAAAAAGCCTGAAAACGTGCAGGATCTTGCACGGACGCAACATGAATTCTTTGTGCAAGGGCGGATTTTCAAAATCAAAAGGCGGGTTCTTGTAAGGATGATAAAACCCCGACAGATTTTTTAGTCTGTCGGGATTACTGTTTATGACACTTATTATACAGGTCATTCATAAATTTTCACTTCATAGCAGTATATGGTAAGAACAATATTATTAACAAGTTGAATTGATAAACGTAACAAGTTGTTTTTTATGGGTTGATTATGATAAAATTCTCCATCAAGGGGATGAGAGTCTTTGACTTTTTGCAAAAAGTGGGTGAGCTCATTATTGACATATTCCAGTTTTGCGTCGTATATAATTGTATCTTCCCACACACATAGGTCTGTTAATCCCACTACGTTATGACAAAGTATTTTGATTGAATTTTCATAATCATCGTGGTTGATCATAATACTAACTTGGTTGGATGATATTTCGATCTTTTCAATATCAGCGTCATGCCAACAGTACTTATGAAATTGGTTTATCATACTTCATGCCCTTTCTGCTGTTATTTGTTTATAAACTGTTTTGTCGCCGGTTTCGCATTTGTATTACAAACGCTTCGGGCAAAGTCCGTACCCCCTTAAGACGCACGAGCGCGTCCAAAGGCTCCCTCCGGGAGGGAGCTGGCGCCGTAGGCGACTGAGGGAGAGTGCGTAACAATGAAGTGAATCTAAACTTAAAGTCACGCAGGCTCCTTCCACCGCTAACGCGGTCCCCCTCCCTCTCGGAGGGAGGCTTTCACGGCAGTATCTATATACTCGCAGACACCCCGAAAGTTTGTGTTGATTTGTCGGTTTGTAAAACGAATAACTTTCAGATCGTAGCCTTCAAGAATTTCGGTGCGAAATTCGTCTTTTTGTCTGCCGTCCTCAGTATAGTGCTGCGAGCCATCAATTTCTATAATCAATTTCGCTTTGTGACAATAAAAGTCAGCAATAAAATCCTCGATTGCTTTTTGGCGTTGAAAACGCACTTCGTATTTTGCCAAAAAGTCATACCACAAATGCTTTTCTTGCGGTGTCGCATTTTTGCGCAAATTTTTGGCAAGAGTAATATTCTTTTGATTATAATCGAGCGACATATTTACTCCCCCGAAATGTTTGTTGTATTCATTATATCACAAAATCGGCAGAAAGAAAACTCCTTCTGCCGAAATTTGTAAACAGCCATATGAGAAGCAGCCTATCCGGCAGCCTTTATTTACGGTTCGGTGGATTCTATGCCTCCGGCTCGGCCTTTTTGCACCGCGCAGCGATCTTACCGGGCAGATCGGCAAGGTATTCGATCCCCTTGTCTATGCGGGCAAACTTGAAAAGATAGATCTTGCATAAGGTAAAGAGCGCAGTTGCAAAAAAGATCGCGAACACTGCACCGAACGAGCAGATCAGCATTTTCCAAGTCGGATAGTCGGCAAATTCGCGGAAGGAATGCCACAGCTCATCCCAATACCAGCCCGCGGAGCAAACGTGTAGCACGAAAATGCCCCAGGTGGCTTTGGCCAGATTGGCAACGATCACCTTGATCGGCTTGCCCTTGATTTTGATCTGCATAAAGAACAGAAGCAGCGCAACGGACATGATCACCATGCAGGGAGATACGTAGCTGATCAGATCGTCTCGGTACTGATAAAGCGTGGCGGATTCCTCCAAAAGCCTCTTTTCGAACTGCTTTTCCGCGTAGATCATTTTGTACCAGGCAATAAAGGCGGAGAAAAAGAAGGCGGAAAGCGTTACAGGCCATTTTGCCCACTTGGGTGCTCCGTAAATGCGGAAATACGCGCCTATGACGTAAAGACAGATCAGCCAGATGGTGGAATAACCGCCGCCAAGACCGTAGTTGTCTTTATGTACGATCAATTTGAAGATGGTGGGTACCTGCAGCCAAAGGATGATCGCGATGTGCTGTTTGCGGCTCAGTGAGAGAAGTCCCTTATTCAAAAGAGGGATGAGGGGAAACATAAAGAAATAGGCACAGAGGTACCAAAGCTCGCGTCTTGCCAAAGGGAAGATCGCGCTCAGCCACCAATCCTTTTCCACTTGTACGGAAGGAATGAAAAAGTGCGCGACTGCCGTAATACCCAGAATGAGCACCACGGTTTCCAGCCACAGATGGATAAAGCGTCGGAATTTGAATTTGGTCTTGACGTTGGCAAAGCCGGAAATGATGGCGTAACAATTGACCGAGCAGTAACCGATGGTTTCCAAAAACCAGGCAACCTGATAGTTATCGGAAAGGTGCTCGGAATACGCGCGGACGCCTCCGTGTCCCATTACGTGCAAAAGGATCACGAGCAGCATGGATACGATACGGAACAGCTCCACGCCCATATTGCGCTCGCTTTTTTGCGAGAGGGGCGGCAAAAGCTCTGCTTGCATTGCTTGAGTATCGGCTTGCGTTTTGAGTGCAGTCATTTGAAATCTCCTTTTTGATGGGGCTCTGTCCTTTGCATATATTATGCCATATATCCGTCATAATGTCAAGAACGGCACAATTGGCATCTTTTCCTTAATAAGGACGGATTTTTTCTTGAAATGTTCCGCTTTTTTCAAATTATTTTGCAAAAATTTCAAAAAAAATTTGCATAAGGTATTGCAAATGGCAAAAACTTGTGTTATAATGCCTACAGTAGGATACTATGTTGGAGTGGGTTGAGCAAATCCACTCCAAAAATTTTATCATGGAAAGGATACTGAGCATGAGTACAGCACAAGGCGCAAAAAGGCAGGGCAGTATTGCGCAAAGAGTATGGGAGATCGTACTTCCGACGGCTGACGAGCTGGAGTATATTCTCTGGGACGTGGAGTTTGTCAAGGAAGGCGCTGACTATTATCTGCGTATTACCATCGACCATCCGAATGGCATCACCATTGACGACTGTGAGCGTTTCCATCGCGCCATTGACCCGGTGCTGGACGATGCTGACCCGATCACACAGGCGTATATCTTAGAGGTTTCCTCGCCCGGAATTGAGCGTGAGCTCAAGATCCGCGATCACGTGGAGATGTGCTTGGGTGATACGGTTGAGATCAGACTTTATTCCGCTTTGCACGGTGCAAAGGTGCACCGCGGCACGCTTGTCGGTTTGACCGAAGAGGGCAACGTGCTGATTGAGCAGGGCGAGAAGCTGCTGGAGTTTGACGCTGAAAAGGTTGCCAAGCTGCAGACAGTTTACGATTTCGGTGCAAATTGAGAAAAGGAAGGAACCGACAAAATGAATAACGAATTTTTCGCCGCTCTTGACCTTTTGGAAAAGGAAAAGGGAATTCCCAAGGCGTACATGATCGAAAAGATCGAAGCGGCACTCTTGTCCGCGTTCAAAAAGGAATACGGCAACGGTACCAACGTCAGAATTCATATTGACGAGGTCAAAAAGGACGTGCGCGTTTATCAGCAGCACGAGGTAGTCGAAGAGGTTGAGGATCCTTTGACCCAGATCTCCTTGGCAGATGCAAAGGCGATCAGCAAGAGATACACCGTGGGCAAGATCGTGGAAACAGAGGTCAAGCCCAAGAATTTCCGCAGACTCAGCGCAGCCGCTGCAAAGTCGGTCATCATTCAGGGCATCCGCGAGGGTGAGCGCAGAGCAATGCAGGAGGCTTACGAGAATAAGAGAGAGGAGATCATCACCGCAACCGTTGATAAGGTGGACTTTGAAACAGGCAACGTGCTGCTGGCAACCGACGACGGCAGAGCCGTGCTTCGTGCCGAGGAGCAGATCCCCGGTGAGAGCTTCTATCCCGGTGATAAGATCAAGGTCTTTGTGCAGGAGGTTAACAAGGAGTCCAAGGGACCCATCGTAACGCTTTCCCGTGCACATGCGGGCTTGGTTCGCAGAATGTTCGAGCTGGAGGTTCCCGAGATCGCGGACGGTGTGGTTATCGTCAAGGGCGTGTCCCGTGAGGCCGGCTCGCGCACCAAGATCGCGGTATTCTCCAGAGATCCCGACGTCGATCCCGTAGGCGCGTGCATCGGTAACCGCAGCATGCGTATCGACAGCATCGTGGAGGAGCTGCGCGGTGAAAAGGTGGATATCGTCAAGTACAGTGAGCAGCCCGAGGAATACGTGGCAGCCGCACTTGCTCCTGCAAACGTGCTGGACGTAGTCATGACAGCCGAGCGCGCATGCCGCGTATTGGTCGATCCCGATCAGCTTTCCCTTGCCATCGGTAAGGAGGGTCAGAACGTACGTCTGGCCGCAAGACTGACCGGTATGAAGATCGATATCAAGTCTGAATAAATTTGTTATCTATGGAACAAAAAGTAAAAAAGATCCCCATGCGTCAGTGTCTTGGCTGCAACGAGCATTTGCCTAAGCGAGAGCTGATCCGCGTGGTTCGCACGCCCGAGGGTGAGGTCGTAGCAGACACCACCGGCAAGAAGAACGGCCGCGGCGCGTATATCTGTCCCAAGGCCTCTTGCCTGCGCAAGGCGCAGAAAAGCAAGAGATTGGAAAGGGCGCTGGAATGCACCATTCCCGAGGCTGTGTACGACGGCATTGCCCTTCGCCTTGCATCGGAGGCAGAGCAGTGAGCGGCACGGATCGCCTGCTTGGCGCCATCGGCCTTTGCAAAAGGGCAGGAAAGCTGATCTGCGGCGTACCCCTGATCTGCACGGAAATGCGTAAGGGCGGGCAGATAAGCTTGGTGCTGGCAGCATCCGACGCATCGGACAATACGAAAAAGAAACTCAATGATAAATGCAAATTCTACGGTGTCAGATTGGAATATCTGCCATATACGGCAGACGTTCTGTCAGACGCGGTAGGCAAGGACGCGCCCATTGGCGCCGTTGCAATCACCGACGCACAAATGGTGCGGGTGGTTGAGGCACACCTGCAAAAGCAGGAGTAGACGCCGGGGAGGTCCGAACATATGTGCGCAAAGCATATATGACCGAGGGTATTTTAAGGAGGATTTATGGCAACAAACCCGCAATTCAAAGTGATACAACTGGCCAAGGACCTGGGACTTAAGAGCAAGGATATCGTGGATCTCTGTGCAGAAAAGGGCATGGACGTCAAAACACAGAAAATGCTCGATCCGGGTGAATTCGATCTTCTTTTTGACGCGCTTACCAAATCCCGTCAGGTGGATAATATTGACGATTACTTAGATGGGGTGACCTATATTCCCTCCCGCCTTCCCAAGAAGGAAAAGCCCGAGGTAGTAGCAGCCCGCGCGGATGCCGCAAAAGCAGAAGCTGCAAAGGCAGAAATTGCAAATGCAGAAGCCGCAAAGGCGGCAGAAGCTGCAAAGGCAGCGGAAAAAGCAGCAGCCGAGAAGGCAGAAGCCGCAAAAGCGGCAGAAGCTGCTAAAGCAGCGGAGAAAGCGGCAGCTGAAAAGGCAGAAGCCGCAAAGGCGGCAGAAGCTGCTAAAGCAGCGGAGAAAGCAGCAGCTGAAAAGGCAGAGGCGGACAAGGTAGCGGCACAAAAGGCTGCAGCGCGTGCGGCAGCCATTGAAAGAGCAGCAGCGATCGAGGCAGCGGCAAGAGCAGCGGCTGATAAGCGTGCGCAGGCAGCAGAGCAAAGACGTCCCGCAGGTGCGCAAGGCCAGGATCGCAGAAATGCATCCGCACAGGGTCAGGGTCAGCGTCCCGCACAGGGCCAGGATCGCAGAAATGCACCCGTACAGGGACAGAATGACAGATTCAACCGCGACGGCCAAGATCGCAGAAACGCGCCCGCGCAAGGTCAGGGTCAGAACGACAGATTCAACCGCGACTCTCAGGATCGCAGAAACGCACCCGCACAGGGACAGAACGACAGATTCAACCGTGACGGACAGAATCAAAGACCTGCACCCCAGGGACAGGATCGCGGCAGAGATAACGGCCGCCCGAACAATAACCAAAGACCCAATAATAATTACAACCAAAGAGGTGGGGATAAGGACGATTACGTGCCTTCCGCACCCAGAGAAAAATTCCAGGTACAGGCCATCGTGCGCGGTCAGACGCCCAAGGGCGGCGACGGTCAGCATAAGAAGGGCGCTGTACGCGTAGTAGATACCAGAACCACCGAGGTCGACCTTTCCAAGTACGACGAAAAGCTGGACAGCTTTGTCACCGAGAGCGACAGAGATCTGCGCAGTGGCAGCCAGCGCGGCGGCAAGAATCAGCAGATCGGCAAGCCCACAGGCAAGAACCAGAAGGGCGGCAAGAAGCAGCAGGTGGTGGTCAAGCAGGTCGTTCGCGTGGAGATTCCCGAGGAAATTTCGGTGGGCGAGCTTGCAAGCCGACTCAAGGCAACCGCAGGCGAGGTCATCAAGAAGCTGGTGGGACTTGGCGTTATGGCAACCGTCAACCAACTGGTCGACTATGATACCGCTGCTATGGTCTGCGAGGAAATGGGCGCAGAGTACAGCCGCGAGGTAGTCGTGACCATTGAAGAAAAGCTGTTTGATCAAACCGAGGATACCGATGAGATGCTGCTGCCCAGAGCACCCGTTGTGTGCGTTATGGGACACGTTGACCACGGTAAGACCTCTATTCTGGACGCCATCCGTCATGCAAACGTCACCGCAGGCGAGGCAGGCGGTATTACCCAGCACATCGGTGCGTACAGAGTCAAGATCAACGATCAGGATATTACCTTCTTGGATACCCCCGGCCACGAGGCGTTCACCGCTATGAGAGCGCGCGGCGCACAGGCAACGGATATTGCAATTCTTGTCGTAGCAGCAGACGACGGCATCATGCCTCAGACGGTTGAGGCGATCAACCACGCCAAGGCTGCAGGCATTGACATTGTCGTAGCCATCAACAAGATGGATAAGCCTACGGCCAACCCCGACGCGGTCAAGCAGGAGTTGACCAAGTACGAGCTGGTACCCGAGGAGTGGGGCGGTGACGTCATTTGCGTTCCCGTTTCTGCGCTGACCAAGCAGGGCATTGACGATCTTTTGGAGAGCGTGCTGCTGGTTGCAGAGGTCAAGGAGCTCAAGGCCAACCCCGACCGTCGTGCAAAGGGTATTATCATCGAGTCCAGACTGGACAGAGGCCGCGGCCCCGTGGCTACCGTGCTGGTACAGAACGGTACGCTGCATGCGGGTGACGTCGTCATCGCAGGCACTGCCGTGGGCAGAGTCAGAGCCATGACCGACCATACCGGCAGAGCCGTTAAGGTTGCAGGTCCTTCCGTGCCTGTTGAGATCACCGGTCTTGCAGAGGTTCCGCAGGCAGGCGACCAGTTCGCAGCCGTTGAGGACGAAAAGATGGCAAGAGAACTGGCAGAGCAGAGAAAGGCAGAGGCAAAGGAAGAGGTCTTCAAGGCCAACTCCAGAGCCAACCTTAACGATCTGTTTGCACAGATCTCCGAGGGTGTTAAGGATCTGAACATCATCATCAAGGCAGACGTGGACGGCTCGGCAGAGGCAGTTAAGCAGTCGCTGCAAAAGCTTTCCAACGAGGAAGTCAAGGTCAATATCATTCACACCGCAGTTGGCGGTATCAACGAGGGTGACGTTATGTTGGCGGCAGCATCCAATGCCATCATTGTCGGCTTTAACGTGCGTCCCGATAAGAGCGCGCTTGACAGCGCAGAGCGTCAGAGCGTGGATATCCGCACCTACCGTATCATCTACGATTGCATCGAGGAGATCTCGGCTGCTATGAAGGGCATGCTTGCTCCGCAGTTTGTCGAGGTTTTGCAGGGACACGCACAGGTCAGACAGACCATTCACGTTCCCAACGTTGGCTTTATTGCAGGCTCTTACGTGCAGGACGGCAAGATTACCCGTCAGTCGCAGATCCGCGTAGTGCGTGACGGCATCGTGATCTTCGAGGACGAGATCGCATCGCTGCGCCGCTTCAAGGACGACGTCCGCGAGGTTGCTGCAGGATACGAGTGCGGTGTTGGCCTGAAGAAGTTCAACGACATCCGCGTTGACGACATTCTGGAAGCATTCATCATGCAGGAAGTGGAAAGATAATTTCCGCGGGAATAATAAAAAACAGCAGGAATTTGTTCAAACATGAGCAAATTCCTGCTTTTTTGGTATGCAAAAGGGATTGTTTCGGATTCTGTTGCAGCATTTTCGTCAGAAACCCATTCTGTTCGCACTCTCCCCCTATAACGAAAGCAGGAGCCTGTTGCAGACTCCTGCTTTCGCATATTTTGTTGTTAACGCTCCATCGCATCCTCCACGGCTGCCACCAGCTCTTCGTGCGTCACCGAGCCCTCAAATTTGGCTGTGATGATGCCGTCCCCGTTGACGACCACGGTCATCGGGTAGGTGCCTGTACCGCCAAGAGCGGTGTAGTAGCCGTCGTCTGCATCCAGACCGAACAGCATTTTGGTGTCGGGGAAGTTTGCCGCGATGTACTCGTCCGCCTCTTCGCTTGTGTACACCGTATGCAGCGCGATCACGGTCGCTTTTCCCGCATATTGCTCTGCCACCGCGTCAAAATGCGGCAGCTCGGCCTTGCACGGACCGCACCAAGTACCCCAGAAGTTGATCACGGTCACCTTGCCCATGTTCTGCGAAAGCGTAAAGGTCTGCTCGGTAATGCCGGTTTGGTCGATCAGGTTGACGGTCCTTTCGACGCAAATGTTACCAACCTCGTTGCCGCCCGGAATTTCGGGAGCTTTGTAAATGAAGTTGTAGTAAACGAGCGCGCCCGCAAGCAGAGCGGTCATCAGCACACCTGCCACGATCCCCAGCACGCGGCGGCGCTTGGCGTATTTCTTTTGCGTGGCTTCGGGTGTGGGCTTGTCGTCGATCTCGTTGGGGGGCAGCACGAATTTCGAGCCCTTGTAGCGGATCGCACCGGTGGGACAGGACGAGATGCACTCACCGCAGCTGATGCATTCAGTGTCGCCTACGTGGCGGATGTCCATCTTGCACTTGGCCTGACACATGCCGCAGTCGGTGCATTTGGGCTTGTCCAGCTTGATGCCAATCAGCGAGATCTTATTGAACAAGCCGTAAAGTGCGCCCAAGGGGCAAAGGAAACGGCAGAAAAAGCGATACATGAAGATGCTGCCGATCAGGATGATCATCAGCACCACGAATTTCCATGTGAACAGCGGGCCAAGCATGGACAAAAGCTTTTCGTTTGCGCTGTTGGCCAATAGTCCGATCGCGCCCTCCAGCGTTCCCGCGGGGCAAATGTATTTGCAAAAAGCGGGCAGAGGGAAGTCGCGAAATGCATAAATCAAGGGAAGGATAATTGTGAAAAGTGCCAAAATTACATATTTTAAGTAAGAAAGTACGCGTGTTGCGGAACTTTTTTTGATTTTTGGCGTCTTTATTTTATGGAGCAACTCTTGGATCAGACCGAACGGACACAGAAATCCGCAGATCCAACGGCCGAACAGGATGCCGTACAGGACGATGATGCCAAACACGTAATAGGGTACGCGCTTTTGTGAGGATGCCAGCGCATTCTGCAAAGCGCCCAAGGGACAAGCGCCCGATGCGCCGGGGCAGGAATAGCAATTCAAGCCGGGTGCGCAGGCGTTTTTCAACGGACCTTGGTAGATCTGACCGGTCACAAAGCCCTTGATGTTGGCGTTGGTCAAAAGAGCAGCGTAGAGCTGGATCAGCCTGCGCTTGGTGGGCTTCAGGGCGGAAAGCTTGCGCCCGATCTTGGTGAAGAATTCATTTATGTTCATGCTATCACCCCAATCCTATGCACTCGGTGCAGATTCTGATCGCTTTTTGCAAAACGTCGTTCATACCGCCGTTGAAAATACCGAAAATGATCATAAGAACGGCTGCGGTGATCAACGCGGCACGTGCGACAATAATTGCGTAAGATGGAAGCTCCTTTTTCTGCTTACCCTCGGGCTTTTTCTCAGCCGGTGGTGCGGGGAGAAGCATGATGGACTTGGCGTAAAGAATGGCCTTTTCGCAGCTGGCGTTGGCCATCAGACGGGCAACCGTGCAGTAGGCGAGCGCGATGGCCGCAAAGCCCAGCGTGGGCAGAACGGCATTGATCACCTGCGCGTTCAGCTGCGCGTCGATCGAGGTAAAATGATCAAGATCATGCAAGTAAATCAAGGGATAAACTGAACAAAGCAGGCAGACGGCAACCGACGTGATGCGGATGGACTTGACGAATATTTCCTGCTTGACCAGCGGCAAAAGCAGCTGGTCGGAATATTGCTTGCGTGCAAGCCTTGCCTTGATTTTTGCAAGGCGCAGCTCGGGAAAAATGATGCCCTTCTGCTTGCTGACGGGCGCGGGAAAGAACACGCTCCACACGCCTGCAAAGATGGCAACAGCGGCAAAAGACCAGACGAATATTGCGACTGCCGACCACGCTTTGGAAATGCTTTCGGGCGTAAAGGGACGGTCTGCGCTTTGATTGATGCGCACGCAGGCAATCGCTAAGGATACGGCGCAAAGCACCGCAAGGATCGCTAAAACGATGCCCGTCACCAAGCGCACGGTCGAAATGGTTTTTTGGGACATATGAAAAACCTCGTTTCCAAAATCTCTTGCTTTCATTATAGCAAAAAAAAGCATCCGAGTCAAGGGAGTAGAAAAATTCCGTTGCACAATTCACAAAAGCGGCAAGGTGAATTTGTCCACCTCGCCAAAATTTGCGCTACGCGCGCGTGCTTTATTGACTTAAAGCGCGCGCGATGGTATAATATAAATTAGCTATACACTCATGGAAGAAATATTTCCGAAAGGAATCAAGAATATGACGATTTGCAGAAAATGCGGAACAAGTAATAAGGACGAGCAGAAGTTCTGCTCCTTTTGCCACGAGCTGCTCATAGAGGATCCCGAGGAGCTGGCCAAGCGCGAGAAGGCGGCCCAAAAGAAGGCGCAAAAGGCCGAAAAAAAGCAAAAAAGAAAGCTTTGGCGCTGGAAGAATGCGCTGCTTTTGCTGATCTCGATCGGGGTGCTGGATTTTCTTGACGTCGTGCTTTGCCTGGATCTTTTGTTCCTTGGCATCGGTCAGGCGATCGGGACGTTGTTTGGCGACATGCTGGCTTCGTTTTTGGGTTATACCACCGAGATTTTCGGCAATCTTGTATACACCGAGCAGCTGGTGACGTACGTTGTGCGCGGATTGGAGATTCTGGGAGCTGCAGGCTTGCTCGTGATCGCGTGCGTGTTGAGCGTGATCATGATCACGTATATGATCAAGTGGCACAAATATAAGAATCAGACCCCGGCACAGAATGATATCCCGGAAAAGGCAGAGGAAAGCCACGAGCAAGCGTTCGAAACCTCGCAGAGAGTTGAGGAGATCAAATCTGCTTTGGGTGAAGCTGCAGTATCTTACTGTGAGTTTTCCGAAATGTGTGAAAACCGTACAGAGTATGAGATGCCTGTGCCCGTCAAGCAGATCGATTGCAAAACGTTGTATACCGCGCTGCAGCCCCATTTGTGGGAATATGACCATGACAGCGTGCGCCGCATCCTGTCCGCTATGTCCTGCTCGCGTCTGCTGCTTTGCAGTGCGGGGGCGCTGGATAGCGCGAGCATTTTTGATAGTCTTTCCCGTGCCTTTGGCTCTAAAGCCGCAATTTTTACAAAAGAGGATATGACCGAGGAAAGCGAGGAAAGCCGTACTTTGCCCGGCCTTGCAGGCCTTTTGCTGGTGCGCGGGCAACAAAGTGAAGTTGCAGAACACAGCGCCTTTGCCAAGGCGTTGTATATGGCAAGATTTGCACCGCAGAATATTTGTCTGGCAGGTGTCAGAGGCGTTGGTGCATCGGAGCTTGGAGAGAGATTTTTGGGACTTGAGTCGTATTTCAGATTGCCGGATGGCGGAACTGCGCTGTATCTTGGCAACCCGGCAGCTCCCGAGCAGGGAAAAGCAGCCGCGCTGCCGGAAGGGATCGCGGACGGTAAACTGGTGCTGTCCTCCAACGTTTGGATGATCAACGTGCTGCCCGAATCAGATCACGCGTCGAATATCGGCAGTGCAATGGGTGAGTATTGTGCAGTGCTGTATCTGCGAAATTCCCAAAGCGTTTTCCCGCCCGAGGAGCTTGAGCAGCTGTCTTTGCCCTCGGTGGCAGCTTGGGAAAATGCCGTTGCAGTAGCTGAAAAGGAATATTATATTTCCGAAGAGTTGTGGAGAGTGCTTGACCTTGTCGAGGAGCAGATGCTTGCGTTGTGCGGCAACCGCTTCTCCAACCGTACGTTACGCATGCTGGAGCGTTATACTTCGGTATATATGGCTTGCGGTGGCAAGCAAAGTGAGGCGTTTGACAACGGCTTTGCAGCCATTTTGGTGCCCGCTTATACTGAGCAGCTGCGTGCGCTTGCAAAAAGAGAGGATGGCGAGGCGCTGTCTGCGCTGCTGGAGCGCACGGTTGGCCGTGACCGTTTGCCCGTGACCATGGAGGCTCTGTCCTCTATCGGTTTGATCTAAGCTTGCAAAGAGGAGACTTTGATCATGATGATTTTTCAGTTTTTGTGGGAGCTGCTGTCCTCCAGAACCGCCATCGGCATTTATGCCTTGGTGGTGCTTGGCCTGATCATATGGCTGGTGGTAGCTGTACTGCGCGCTGATTCTGCACGCGTGCAGGTAGTCGCGCCGCCCAATGATAAGTCCAAAGGCGGTGCAGGCGGAAAGGGTATGGGGCAATCTGCCGGCCAAGGCGCAAGAGCCGACGGAGAGAGCAGATTTTTCATGTTATCCAAGACGGATCAGATCATGAAGAAATATACGGCACCCGCGTATCGGGAGCAGCTGACGCTGCGCAGCTTTTGCGAGAGCTTTCAGGCCTACGCAGCAGGCAATCTGGGACTTTACTACGATATTGCGGATATCCGCCGCTTTATCTCAAACTTGGGCGTCAGCCATATTCTGGTCATGCAGGGTATGTCGGGTACGGGTAAGACCTCGCTTGCGTATGCGTTTGGCGAGTTTATCGGTAACCCCTCGGTTATCGTTCCTATCCAACCCATGTGGAAGGAAAGAACCGATATGATCGGTTATTATAACGAGTTTACGGGAAAGTTCAATGAAACTTTGCTTTTGCAAAAGATGTACGAGGCAAATTACAGCAAGGATATGTATATCACGGTGCTGGACGAGATGAATATCGCACGCGTGGAGTATTACTTTGCGGAATTTCTGTCGCTGCTGGAATTGCCCGATCCCGAAAA
>JAFTLD010000001.1 GCA_017452945.1 Clostridia bacterium
AACTTCCGTATCACGGGCAGACTCAAGGATATGATCATCCGCGGCGGTGAGAACATCTACCCCAAGGAGATCGAGGAATTCATCTATACCCATCCCAAGGTCAAGGACGTACAGGTCATCGGCGTTCCCGACGAACAGTACGGTGAGGAGATCATGGCCTGCATCATTCTCAAGGAGGGTGAGAGCATGACCGAAAAGGAAATGAAGGGATATATCCTGGATCATATGGCACGTCATAAGGTACCCAAGTATATCGACTTCGTGGACTCCTTCCCCATGAACGCGGCGGGTAAGATCCTCAAATACAAAATGCGCGAGGACGCTGTCAAAAAGCTCGGCCTGCAAAAGGCGGACAGCATTGTCACAGCGTAAATCGCAAAAAAGAACCGAATTCCGCGGAGTTCGGTTCTTTTTGAATGCAGCATTGCGGTAGCCCCTCTGATCTGCCAAACTTCGACTACGCGTTGCAATCCCAATCAAGATTCTTCGCTGCGCTCGAGAATGACAGATTGGAATTGCAACACTTGCGCAGGATGACACTCGGGGGATACCATTAGTCACACAGTCTTCACAAACATGAAGCTTTTCTTAAATTCGACTTGAAATTCTTGACGGCCGAGGGATGTTATGTTATAATCATCATGCAATTGACAAACGAGGGGAGAGATGCACATGGACAAGGCAAAGCGCAACGCGTGGATCACGCTGGGGCTCTCTCTTGCTCTTTGTATCTGCATGGGGCTTGTGGATGCGGTGCTCTCACCACCGTATGCCGTCAAAAGTGCCATCAAACTGGTGCTGTTCGGTGCGATCCCCGTCATTTATCTGCTCTGCACCAAGTCGCTCTCGCCCAAGCAGCTGTTCTCGCTTGAAAAAAAGCACTTGGCCTTGACACTGCCGCTGGCATTTGGCATTTTTGCCGTGATCATGATCGCCTTTTTTGCCCTGCGCGGCTTTATCGACTTTTCGTCAATCACCAACTCGGTCACCTCCGACGCAGGCGTGACACGCGAAAACTTTATCTTCGTGGCGCTCTACATAGCGCTTGTGAATTCACTTTTGGAGGAATTCTTCTTCCGCGGCTTTTGCTTTTTCGGCATGCTGCCGCTGGGCGTTCCATTTGCCTACGTTGCAAGCTCGCTGTTGTTCTCTGCCTACCACATTGCCTTTATGGACGGCTGGCTCTCGCCCGTTATCTTTGCTCTGGCGCTGCTGGGCATGGCCATGGGCGGCTGCATCTTTGCATTCCTCAATCACAAAACCAAGAGTCTGTTGCCATCATGGTTTGTTCACATGGCATCCAATCTGGCAACCAATCTGATCGGTATCATCATGTTTTATTCTTAAAGGAGGCCCCCTATGGTCGACTCCCCAAAATACGTTTACGTCATATTCTCCTCCACGCAATATATGATTGCCAAGTTTATCCGCTCGCTGACTCACCACCGCTATAACCACGTTTCCATCTCGCTGGACGGTAATTTGCAAACGCTCTATTCGTTTGCGCGTCGCTACGATGACACCCCATTTTGCGGCGGCTTTGTAGTGGAAACACCCGAGCGCTATATTCGCCGCAACACGGCAGCCACAGTGCAGATCTGTGCCATCCCCGTAACCGACGAAACCTACAACGCTATCCGTGCGCACCTGGATGGCTACGTGGCCGAGGAGCAGGAATACGTTTATAATTACATCGGTGCGCTGACCTTTCTGTTCCGCCGCCGCGTAGCGCTTGAAAAATGCCATACCTGCGTGGATTTTGCCACCGAGCTGATCGCCATGACAGGCGCGGGCATTTCCCCCGACCGCTTTTATTCGATCCGAGGGCTTGCGCGCAACCTGACGCGCTACAAGGTCTACGAGGGACACTACTACGCACCGCTGACGCTCTCGGATATGCCCTCTCCGTTCTTTACCAAGCATTCAAAGCGTTTCCGTATCAAGGAAACGGTCAAGAACGTGTCGGTTCTGATGGATCGCTATTGGAAGAGCTTGCATTGGAAGCCAAGGCTGAAATAAAAAAGGACTTACTTATCGAGCTGATGAATTAGCGAGAAAATAGCATGAATTTGTTCGGATGCGAATAGATTCATGCTATTTTTGCAAATACAAGACGTGAAGGAGCGGCTGAACGGGAACCCCCACCGCCGCTTCGCGGCACCTCCCGCAGCGGGGAGGCTTTGCGTTGGGCAACCGCACCTCTCGGGTGAGCAATGGGTAACGGTACCTAAAAACTTTCATCCGAATGGATAAAGCAACAAAAGCGGATGCGTAAATGAGCCTCCCCGCTGCGGGAGGTGCCGCTAAGCGGCGGTGGGGGTTCCTATACGGCCGCTCCTTCACCAAAAGCCAAACACGAAAAAGCCACCACATACGTGATGGCTAATTTCTTTTTTTCGCTAATTTGTCAGCCCAATCGGGCTGTGTTTTTTTATTTACAGCATCAGCATGGAATCGTGCTCGCAAAGCGTGCCGTTCTTGTAAAGCAGCGTCTTGACCTCGTACTTGCCAAATTCCAAAGCCAGCGCCGTATCCATAACCGTGCAGGTGCAGGAACGCGCGGTGTCCAGGTTGTTGAACAGGCGGATCATGTAGGTGTCGGCATCCATCTTACGGAACGCGGACAGCACGATATCGTTATCGGACAGCGTCACGGGAGAGTTGTCATACGAAACGCCCTTGCCATGCGGATATACGTTAAGCGTATAGGGCTTTTGCGCAAATTCGGTTGCCTTGCGCTCAAGCTCCGACTTATCGCAGACCTCGATGCGGAACGAATACTCATGCACGCCAAGGTCGATGTAATCATAATATCTTTCATCGGGCAGAATGGGCAGATTGCCGGACGGATGCGCGCAATACACCGAGCCGTTGAGCAGCGTCAGATACAGCTTGCCGTTCTCTACCGAGCAGCCGTACGAGCCCTGCTTGAATACACCCAGCACCTTGTCGCCGTTCTCCACCGCCACAAAACGATGTGAGCACTGCTCAAGATCCGTGCAATACTCCTGCGTGCCAAACGAGGTCTGACCGATAAACTTTCCAACCTCGGCAAGCGGAATTTCCAGCTTCAGCCCCTTACCAGGATCGTTCCAGCACACGTTGACCTTAACGTCTACGTAAGGCAGATCTTTATATACGGTATAACCCACGCGCACGTCGGACTTTCCGGTCGTATATTCACTCTCCATACGTGTCAGCACGTCACCGCGCTCGATGACGCGCAAGGAGGTCTTGCAGTCAAGCTTGGTCAGATCATTGCTCAGTGTCTTGAGCCACCAGCCCCAAGGATCGGCATTGTCGGTATACATGACGGGCGCGAACGCACCGCCGCCAAGATATTGCTTGCCGTCCACTTCAAGGCCTGCCAGACAGCCGCAGGTCGGGCAAAAATCAAGAGTCCGATTTCCGAGCTCAAAGCGGGTCTGCGGTGTCTTATCCACAGGCACGCCATCAACCACACTGATCTTGACGTCAAAACGAGTCAATGACATGGGCTTCAGCTTGGCACGCACGGTGGCTCTCTTTCTTCTGTCCATATTAATGGTCGAGCTTTCCTTGGTCAGCTGCGTCACGCATACACCGTTCTCATCGCGTACTTCAAGGTGATACATGTTGGGTCCTGCCGAATCAATGGCATCAAGCAGCAGCATTTCAAGATCAAACACACCGTCGATCTCGTAAGGATGGGGATTGAACACCGCAAAGGGATATTCCCCGCCCTTGCCGCGTGTCCAGCCCTCGTACAGCTTGAAGAACGCATGCGAGAACTGCTCGTTCAGAATCTCCAATGCATAATCCGCCTTGCGCAAGGAGGATACGTTGCCCTCCAAGATACTGGTACCGGACAGCACGTCGTGGAACTGGATCATGGCCATGATGCGCTGTGCCTCGTCCATAGCGGCTTTATCGTACTCGAAGTCGGTTTCGATCGCAGCACGTGCGCAGATTTTTTCGGTCATCAGCAGCATATCCTCAAGCTGCGCGTATCTGCGTTTGAGCGCACTGACAGAGGAGTAGCACTTGACAAAACAGGGCTCCAGCGCATAATCAACGGTTGCATTCGGTGTTGCAGCGGCAAAGAACTGCTCGGGGGTGGAATGCACGATACGCACGCCGTTTCCAAGCTGCTCCTCAATCATTTCGCCTACCTCGCGCAGATCCTTACGCGAAGGTCCGCCGCCATGGTTACCGATGCCCCACAAGCAGAAAGCCACGTCCTCGTTTTCCCAGGGACGCATTTTTCTCTTGATCGCGTTGACAGCGTTACCCAGCTCGGAGCAATAAATGGTATCGTCCTCAAATCTCGCTGCTTTGACCGAGCTTACACCGTCAAGCCCCTTCCACTCAAAGAACATATGCGGCAGCTCCATCATGGGCTTGAGCGGACGGCAGAAGATATAGCTGTCATATCCGGTCTTGTTCAGGATCTGCACAAGTCCCTGTGTGTGGCCAAACGAGTCAAAGTTGACGGCCGTTGTGGGACGCACGCCAAACTTTTCGGTAAAATAGGTAAGACCTGTTTCGATCTGGCGCACAAAGCCCTCACCGCTCGGCACAGTACAGTCGGGCTGACAATACCAGCCGCCCATAATGTGCCACTTGCCTGCCTCTACCAGTTCCTTGATGCGGGCAAACAGCGCAGGATCATAACGTTCGATCCACTCGTACAAAAGCGCCTCGTTGTGGCAGAATATATAGTCGTATTCGTCTGCCAGCTCGGCAGCCGAATAAAAGGTTGCCAGTGCGGCAGCAGCGCCCTCGTTCCAGTCCCATTGCCATACGGGGTCAAGGTGCGCGTTACAGATCAGATGCAGTTCCTTCATAATAACCTCCTTGCATTTGAAATTGTGTGGTTTCATTATACCAAAAGCCCTGCCGTTTGTCAACGGCAGGGCTTGATTATTCATCGGTTCTTTTTGAGCCTTTTTTCAGCGTTTGCAGCAATGCGATTGTTAAAGGCATTGTAAGCGCGCAGTTCCTCGGGTGAGAAATCCGCAAAAACACCGTACAGGTATGTTTCTGCCGCAGCATGCAGGTCGGGCATGATACGTTCTGCGGTTTCGGTCAGACAAAGATGCATCACGCGTCTGTCCTGTGCATCACGTATACGCACCAAAAGATCGCGCCGCATCAGGTGCTCCACCGCTTTGGAGATATTTGCCTTGGCTGCGCGGCTGTATTCAATAATATCCTTTGCCGTATTCTTCTCGGGGTTATTATGTAAGAACAAAAGCACCGTCATTTCGGTACTGTTAAGATTGTATTCCTTGCACGCAGGTGCAATGCACTCGTCTAAATATTGACTCAGGGTATACATCTTCCCCAACCATTCGGAATAATGCATGTTGGCTCCTTTTAGTTTCTTTTTGAACTATTTTCTTCATTATACGCAAAGTTTCTTTGCTTGTCAAGACCAATCTTTTAGTTTTTACATCTTATACATGATTTTTGTGCATTGACAAATATTTTCCTATCGGGTATAATGAAAGCAGAATAAAAAGTGAAAGGATGCTCACCATGAAACACACCCTGCAACGAATGTTACTTCTGATGCTCGCGTTTTGCATAGTGCTGCCCTTGGCGGCATGTACACCGCCCGATGCCCAGGACACGGACACCCAAGGGACAACGCAAGCACCCGAAAACACCGACTCCGAATCCCTTCCCGAATCCGAAACAACACCGCCCGAGCAGGGAGAGATTGACTACTATCCCGGCATGACCTATGTCAAAGAGGAAAAGGAGATCTCGGTCGAGGGCTTTGACACAGCAAAGCTCGGACAGGCGGTCGACGGCACCGAACAGGGTGTTGCATCGCTGCTTTCTGCCAACTTCGACGACGGCGACAAGACCGCCGGTGGCAAGATCGCTTACCGTGATGCCAATCACGCAGCCATCATAGACGGGCAAATGTACTTTATCCACGATGGAGAAAAATTCGGAAACGGTTGGTCGACCTGGTCGCCTGTCGTCCCCGCCTCGGTCAAGGAAAACCACCAGATTCAGCTTTCCTTGGATATCAAAAGCTTTGCCCCCAATGCAGCAGAAACAGGAAATCATACCTGGATCTCTACCTTTATCGGCTGCTACGTTTCCAACTATTCGGGCAAAATCCCGGACGCGCCCGGTGACGGACTTTGGTTCTCTTTCTCGGAGAATGACGTGATCACGGTCATCGGAGGGACAAGTGGCGGCTGGCCTACAGGCTTTACCTCGGTCAAGATCCCCCGTGGCTTTGCCGATATGCAGCACGTGGACATCGTTTGTACCGAGAATTACGACACGAACATCTACGGCATCTTGGACGGCGGAGAGCGTCAGCTGTTGCTCAAAACGTCCATGAACGATACGACACTCTCTGTCTTTGACGGTGCAGGCGAGCTTGTTGCAGAAACCGCCAACAACATGGGGCATTATGCCGGAGATTATTTCGTATTCTTTACGCATATGGGCGGCAGCGTGATCGACAACGTAAACGTCTACGCTTGCCAGAAAGAGGAAAAGAGAGTGGAAACCGTAATCACCGCAGTTCCCGACGTGGGTGTGACCCCCGGACTTGACATGACCGACAAGACCGATCTTGTCAGCATTTGCTACTCGGTATGGTTTGACGGCATTCTTGGCACAGGCACCGAACCCGTAACCGATTTCAACAATATCACTGAGGTGCTACAGGGCAAGAAGGATTGGGGCCCCGAATATGCCTTCCACTATTGGGCAAAGCCCGCACAGGGCTATTACCGCTCCACCGATATAGAGGCAGCCAAGAATAATCTGATATTGCTTGGCGAGGCCAACGTGGACTTTATCATTCTGGACTACACAAACGCAAACGATGGCTACATTTCCAATACCGCCATGGGTAAGGTGTGGATGTTTGATCCGCTGGATACCTTGTGCCGCGCAATCTTTGAGTTGCGTGCCGAGGGCTATCGTACCCCTTACATCGTATGCTGGTGCGGCACGTCCGAAGGCCCTATGATAGAGGCGCTTTATGACCGTTACTACACCGAAAACAACCCCTATGCCGATTGCTTTGTTTACTGGGAGGGCAAGCCCTTTATGATCTACACAGCCGCTGTGGACGGCTTCCCCTGCCCCGATAAATTCACCGTTCGCCACATGTGGGGACTGACCTCGGCTGATTGCTGGAGATTTTTGAACACCAGCAATAAAAACACTACCTACGAAAAGGACGGTGTGCTTGAGCAGATCTCGGTCGCCGTTGCTTCGCAGGAAACCTACATGTCCATGGGCTCGGCACACGGCCGCAATAACGGCAAGTTCTTCTATCGTCAATGGGTCGAAGCCTTCCGCGTGCATCCCAAGGTGGTCACCATCACATGGTGGAACGAGTGGACGGCACAGCGCTTTATCGTGAACGGAGAGAGCGCATTTGTAGACAACTACAATCAGGAATACAGCCGCGACATTGAACCCATGGAGGGCGGTCACGGTGATTTGTACTACCAATGGATGAAGCAGTACATCGCTGCCTACAAGGGGGGCGAAGACTGCCCCAAATTGTTGGAGGAGTAAATCATGAAGATCAAAACCTTTTTTTCAATCCTGCTTTGCAGCCTGATGCTGCTTGTTCCCTTGACCGCTTTTGCCGAAACACCGCCCCCGGAGGGTCAAGGTCTGATCATCACCGAGATCTGCTATAACCCTGCATGGAAAGAGGGGGACGAACAGATCGAGGACAACGCTGACGTATTTCCCTACACCGAAATCTACAACTCCACGGACAAGGACATCTCCTTGGCGGACATTTCGCTGACCTATCGCTCCCAAACAGCCGGTGCGCTTGAATCGGGCAAGCTGATCTGCGCAGGAGATACCCCCGTGCTGGGTGCAGGTGAAATTGCCGTGATCGTACACTACAACAAAAACTGGGCTACACTCGGTATTGACAACACAGCTGAGGATGCATCGAAAATTTACCAAGCTTTCGTTGACCTGCACGGTATTGCGGATATTCTGGACAAGAACCACTTTTTCATCACACCGAACAAGGATTTCAAGCTTGACAAGGAATCCGAAAATGCTTCCATGGAGCTGTTCCATAACGGTACGCTTGTGTGGTCGGTGACCTACAATTCACTTTATTATAACCGCAACAACAGAGCCGTGGTACTGAGTACCGACGGCAGCTGTATGGGATCCGCCATGCCCAAGCCGGGCGAGATCTACGACAACCAGATCCCGAGCAATCCCGCGCTTGTACCCGACACCTTGACCATTCCGATCAAGGCAATCGAATATAACATCTGTGCCTCGGGCATCCCCAACGATTATGAGGATATTCCCTTTATTGCAGACCGCTATGACGAAGCCCTTGCGCTGATCAAGGCCGAGGATCCCGATCTGATCATGTTCTGCGAGGTCAACTTTGCATGGCAGGAATATCTGCAGGCTTTCTTTGCGGAAAACGGATATACCGCCTACGGTTTTTCCAGCAACGGTAAGGATTTCAACGGTAAGATGAACAAGTCCAAATGGGATCTGATCTCGCTGATCGTATGGAAGACCGACCGCTTTGAGGTGCTGGATCAGGGTCGCTTCTGGTGCTCCAACAAGCCCGATAAGAAGGGGACCTTCAACTGGGATGGTGGAGTGACAGGTGACTTTGCGCGCTGCATCAATCACGCAACGCTCAAGGATAAGGAAAGCGGTGTGGAGTTCTTTTTCCTGGGTGCGCACATCGATGCCAAGGTAGACGAGGCACGTACGCTTTCCGCACAGCTGATCTATGACAGAGCACACCAGACCGCAGGAGAGCGTCCCATCATCATGTTAGGCGACTGGAATGCCAACCAAACCCGTGAATCCTACAAAATCCTGACCTCGGGCGACCTGGCAGACGCACGCTTCCGTACCACGCAAACCGATCTGCACGGCACGTTCAACAAGTGGGGCGAATACTCTGCGGATATTCAAACCAGACTCCCCATTGACCATTGCTTTATTACCAAGGACAAGATCTGGGTAGACTACTACAAGCAGATTTTGGGCGACCCGATCGAAAACGTTCCCGGCCCCTCCGACCATAACATGACCGTATTCTCGCTGCAGATCTCCACAGGAGAACCCATACCCGAAACCACCGAGCCCGAGACTACCGAACCCGATACCACCGAGCCCGGGCAGAGCACGCAGGACAATACCGCCCAATCCACAGGATGTAAATCCACCGTCGGAACGACGGTTGCCCTCGTAACGCTTTGCAGCGCACTCATTGCAGTCAAAAAGAAATCAAGATTTTAATCAAAAGGGAGGATCTGAACGGATCCTCCCTGATTTTTTATACCGATGCAAAAGAAGCATTCTTTCGATACTGCAAGGGTGTCGTACCAAATTGCTTTTCAAAATAAGCAATGAACCGACTGCAGCTTGAAAAGTTATTGAATCGACTGATCTCCTCTACGGAATAATTCGTGGTCATAAGCATCTGCTGCGCACTTCGTAAGCGCAAAGAAAGTATATACTGATAAGGTGTTTGCCCCGTATATTTCGCAAACAGCTTGGTAAAATGATACACGCTGTAGTTTTCGCGTTCGGCAAGCGCTCCCACAGAAATATTCTCTTGATAATGCTGCTGCAAATAAGCCACGGTGCGCTCGATCGGCAGCGGCACACGCTGCGCCTCTCCCCACAATGCGTACCCTGCAACCGTGTGCAGAAACGTACCCAAAAGCGCGGAGGCTCGCAGATCGTCTGCCGTTGTCTGGCTCAGCAGCAAGGGTGCAAGTTGATGATACAAGGTGTATATCGGCTCGGTTTGCTCCAGATGTATATAAAAAACACCGTCAGGGCAAAGCTTTCTGAACAGCTCCCTGCATCCGTATCCCTTGAAATGGATCCACAAAAATTGCCATACGGGTGTTTTGGTACAATAGTAATGCGCCTCCATGCAATCCAGGATCAACAGATCCTGCGCCCGCAGGGTATGGGAATGTCCGTTACAGCGTACGGATCCTTCTCCAAGCTGCGTCAGGCAAACAAAAAACGTATCGTAGCCGCATCGCTCGGTAAAAAAACGTTCGCCCTGGGCATTGATTCCCATGGACTCCACGTAATGCGGAAGCCAGCTGTGATTGGCATGCCCTACGTAGGAATGGATCCGCTCCGGAATGCCATCCGGCATATGATTTAAATATCGCATAGCGCCTCCATCGCAATTTTCGTATATTTTTGCAGGAATTGCCGCAAGATTATACTATGTTTACAAGCAGTTCCATGGTATAATGATATCATAATAGACTCATGCAGTCAAGCATTTTCGTCCATATTTAACAAGCGAATGCACTCGCAGAAAGGAAAAGCCATGAAACTACACCGATCACGATCCAATCTCCGTTTTCGTTCATTCCTCACAGTTCTGCTCGCCGGCGCACTCTCGCTGGTGCTTTTATGCTCCTGCACACCGCAGAGTGATCCCCCTTCCCCAGAAACCCCCACCGAATCCGAGCAAGGAGGTACACAAGACGTGACAGAGCAAGAAACCACCACACAAGAGGTCACGACCGATGGAATCACGACTGATGAGATCACGACCGAGCCTGATGATCCGGCTCCCACGCTCAGCCGCTTTACCTGGGCAAATCCGCTGAGCTATCAGACTGACGACGGTGTAGATCACGTTCGTGATCCCTTTATTCTGAAGGTTGACAACATATGGTACATGACGGGTACACTTCCTCCCTACGGCATGGAGGAAAACCAGGCTGACCGTACCAAGGGGGTTCCTCTGTACAAATCCGCCGACCTTTTGCATTGGGAATTTATCGATTATATCGTCAAAACGCCCGACCAATCCGAAAACAAATGGTACAGCGAGCGCTTTTGGGCGCCCGAGCTGTTTGCACATAACGGGAAATATTACGTCACCGTCAACTGCTGTGCTTTGGACGGAAGCAATCACGGCTTTTTGTTTGCCGTGGCAGACAGCATTGAAGGTCCTTATACCATTATGAACCCCTCAGCACCTCTGGCACTCGGTAACGATGCCCACCTGTTTGCAGATGACGACGGGCAGATCTATCTGTTTGCCTCGGGCATATGGATGGCAAAATTCGATCTTGAAAATCTGCAATTCTTGTCCTCGGCAAAACAAATCATCACGCCCATCCCCAATTCGGACGCGTGGAACGCCGAACGTCCAAACGTCGGCTTTGAAGGACCTTACGTGCTCAAGCACGAGGGACGCTACTACTGCTTCTACTCCACCTGGGCAAGAGGATACGAGATCGGTGTTGCCGTTGCGGACGATATCAACGGTCCTTGGACCATGTACGAAAATCCTATGTACGGTGCTATGAGCCAAGAACGCTGTGATTATTATGGCGGCAAATATCAAGAAAACTATTACCTACATCAGGATAAATACCGCGAATGCGGTCACAACTCGATTTTTGAAGGACCCGACGGAGCGCTTTGGATTGCCGCACACGTCACGGGCGGTGGTGTCGTACAGGGCGTACAGATGACCATTGACAAAGTGATATTCGATGATACCTACGGTCTGATCGCCATTGATCCCGCAACCAACACGCCCATTCTCGGCCCCACCTACGGAGAGCAAACCGTGGAATTTGACGCTGCGGACTCTGCTCCCAAGGCACTCAAGGCGCTTGACGTATGGGGATACACGTCGGTTGGCAAAGCGTACGATCTTCCTTCCTCAGTTGACATTCTAATGGACAATGGATTCCGCACAAGCGCACAGGTTACGTGGGAAGGCCAAGTTGATACGTCGGTTGCCGACGACGTTGTGATCAACGGCACCGCCACACTCGGCAACCAAAGCTACTCTGTTCGCGCCTTTATAGCGATCACTCCTTCAGTCTATGCCAACATCTGTGATTTTGAGGATCTGGAAGCAGGCGCGACCGAGCTGGGCGGCACCTTCGGAGATACTTGGAGCGTACTGTTCTCGCTTTACGCTGAGATCGGTCGCCCCGCAGCAACAGTGACCGAGCAAGACGGCAATCGCTTTTTGCGCAACACTGCTTATTTTGTAGCCGGACTGAAGGACGGTGCGCTTACCGATGATTATACCCTTTCGCTGGATTGGCGACTGCTGAGCGGTGAAACGGTGGGCGGCCCCTCGGAGCGCCTTGGCGGTATTGCGGTACGCAGCGCCGATCGCAAGCTTGCGCATCACGACGAGGACGCAAACAGATTGGTTGGCGGCAGCGGCATTATGCTGTACCCCACCGAAACCGGCCTGCGCGTCGCTATTAAAAAATACCTGCCGGAAGGTGATAGCTACAAGGTCACAAGTGAATCCGTATTCTTTGATCTGGCAATCGGAAACGATTTCAACAATTACAAGATTGTAGATATCGGCTCAAGAATTGATATTTATGTGAACGGCACGCTGCTTTGTTACCTTGAGCTTGGCAACGAAGGTACATACGCTGCAAGTAACTATACCTACGCACGCGCAGTCAAGCTGACGGATGCAAGCGGAGCTTTGCTGCTTGACGTAACCGACGCGCTGGTAACCGCCGATCGTGAAATTCACCTGATCGCCCGCGGCTGGACCTGCTTTGACGTAGATAACGTTCGTATCACCAAAAATTAAAGCTGCAAAAAGGGAGAATTTTCGCAAATTCTCCCTTTTCCTTATGATTTTTTGCCCTTGGGCGGTGTCTTTTTCTTCTTTCTGACCGAGAAGCCGAACTCCCCGATCTTTTTGCCAAGCGCGAAATATTCACCGTGCGCAAAGGCTGCAAGGTTTGCTTTGTCTAATCTCAGCTTGCCGTTTTGGTCGATCAAGTCCTCCTCCACGTCCACGGCTACCACGTCCGCCAAAAACATGTGGTGTGAGCCAAGCTCTATGATATCGGTCACACGACACTCCAAAGCAAGCGGACTCTGCCCTACCAAAGGACATCCCACCTCGCTCGCTGCTTGCTTTTCCAAGCCGAATTTCTTGAATTTATCTATCTTGGCACCCGTCAGCATACCGCAACCGTCAAGTGCTTTGATCATATCGGCACTCGTCAGGTTGATGACAAACTCCCCACGCTCCTTGATCAGCGCATATGAATACCGCCCCGGGCGCACCGAGATATAAGTTTTTGGCGGCACCGTATTGATGATACCCGTCCATGCAACCGCCAATGCGTTCGAATGCTCCATATCGCCGCACGTGACAAGTGCGGGAGGGGCGGGAGCCAGCAGCGCACCGCCGCGCCATTTGATCTTTGCCATAAATTTTCCTCATTTTCCATGTTTTTTCTTGATTATATCACGCGATTGTCACGCTGTCAAGATAAAATATATCTTGACAAACATGCCAAGATTGTGTATAATTGATTATGTATGGAAATGTTTCAAGTGTAACGCGAATATAGAAGGACGGATCGATCCGTCAAAGAAAGGATGTAACATTATGATCGTACGCAAAAAAACACCCCGTATCTACACCCCGGCCAAGGACGTTCGTGACCTGACGCACATTTTCAAATCCCACGGTGCAAAAATCGCATTCCGCTACTTCAGAGGCAAGCAGCTGCTTTCCATGTCCTACAGCGAGTTTGCCGACCTGATCACCTCCATTGCAGCAGGCTTTGACGCTATGGATCTTGCCGGCAAGCGTGTTGCCATCATCGGTGAGGCTTCCCCCCAGTGGGTTGCTACATACCTTGGTACCATTGCCGCAGGCGGTGTTGCCATCCCTATGGACAAAGAGGTTGCCATTGAGGAGCTTGAGGGCTTTATGACCTTTGCGGAAGCCGATGCTGTCGTGTACTCCTCGGTCATGAACGAAAAGCTTGCTAACGCTGTTGCAAACCACCCCACCGTGACCAATTTCTTCCCCATCAGCACCGACAAGTGCTCCTATCTGGATAACCCCAAGGTCAAGGAATTCGACGATCTGGTCGCCCTTGGTCAAAAGCACATTCACGATGACCATTACGCACTCAAGACCCCCAAGGATCTGCACCGTATGGCAGTTATGCTGTTCACCTCGGGCACAACCGGCTCCTCCAAGTGCGTTATGCTTTGCGAGAACAACGTGATTGCCGCTGCAAACGCAGCTTGCTCTGCAGTTGACTTCAGCAAGGAGGATACCATCGTTTCGGTGCTCCCCATCCACCACACCTACGAGCTTTGCATTGAGATCGCTGCACTGATCTACGGTATGGAGATCTGCGTGAACGACTCACTCAAGCACGTTATGCGCAACTTCGAGCAGTTCAAGCCCACAGGCCTGCCGCTGGTTCCCCTGTTTGTCAACACCATGGATAAGAGAATTTGGGAGACCGCTCGCAAGAAGGGCAAGGACAAGGTGCTCAAGGGCGCGATCAAGCTCTCCGGTACTGCAAGAAAAATGGGTATCGACATCGGCAACGGTCTGTTCAAGGACGTTACGAGTGCCTTTGGCGGCAGACTCAACAAGATCATCTCGGGCGGTGCTCCGCTCAATACCTCTGTCGTTGCAGACTTTGATGCATTCGGCATTCAGATCTGCGAAGGCTACGGCATTACCGAGTGCTCTCCTTTGGTTGCCGTTAACCCCTACTTTGCACCCAAGCTCGGCTCTGTAGGCCCTGCTGTAGAGTGCTGCCGCGTTCGTATTGAGCCCGACCACATCGACGACCAGGGCCGCACCATCGGTGAGATCCAGGTCAAGGGCGACAACGTCATGCTGGGCTATTACAAGAACGAAGAAGAAACCGCCAAGGTATTTACCAGAGACGGCTGGTTCCGCACCGGTGACTTGGGCTACATGGACGAGGATAAGTACATCTTCATCACGGGCAGAAAGAAATCCGTAATCGTGCTTGAAAACGGTAAGAACGTATTCCCCGAGGAGATCGAGGAATATCTGGAGAATATCGACACCATCGCCGAGTGCGTGGTACTTGGCAGACAAAGTGATGACGGCATCAAGCTGACCGCTGTGATCTACCCCAACTACGACAAGTTCGACAAGGACACCGCTCCCGAGCAGATCAAGGAAACCATTTCCAAGCAGATCAAGGAGCTTAACAAGTCGCTGGTTGCTTATAAGCAGATCCGCATTATCGAATTCCGTTCCACCGAATTTGAAAAGACTACCTCCAGAAAGATCAAGAGACACCTGATCAAGTAAAAAAAACATATCGTGGCTGCCCGCACGGGCAGCCACGATTCTTATTCCTTAATCTATTCTTTGTTTTATTCTTTATCGTATACCAAAAATGCAAATACAATGCTCACGCCCAGCAAAACACAGCTTGCTATCACCGCATATGTGCCGAGCAGAGAAACAAGAAAATTCCCCATGCCGGCACCTAAGGCAAACGCCAGCAATGCAATTGCAAACAGAATTGCCTGCCGATGGTTGCCGCGTGCATTGCCTACCGCACACTCCATACCGTGATGTACCGCGCTGCGCAAATTACCGATGCACATAGTGGTTGCCACACGCACGCCCATAAACGAGGAAAAGCTTTCCAGCTGCATACCGCACACAAACGAGATCATGGCAGTTGCAATCAGGTGATTATAGTCTGCCACAAACGCCACGGCAACAAGCAACGCGATCTCCAGCATCAGTGTACGCCATTTATGCAAAAACGGAGTCCAACCCTTGTGCAGACGTTCCAGCAGAAAAGCTGCCGCCGTGCCGCCTATAAATGCTAAGATCGGCCAAAGATACGAAAGAGATTGCAAGAACTCTCCCCTGACCATATTGATACAAAACAGCAGAATATTCCCCGTTTGCGCATAAGCGAAGACGCCCTCGCAATACAAATAGGAATATGCATCCATGCATCCTCCCGAAGCTGCAAGCAACGCAAGCAGTATAACGGGAGCTATTTTTTGTCTGAAATTTATTTTATTCATAATGCCTCTCCGTATCAGTAAAACAGTTCGATCAGTGCAGGTGCGACCGCATCGGCTAAACCTGACTCATGCACAAGAGTCAACACGGTATAGCGGTCGCGCACCGTATGCGCATGACGGATCATGTCGCGCATGGTTTGCTCCCGCACACCGATTTCACCAAAGCGCACGGGACAGCCCATACCGACAAGCATATCACGCACGTCCTGCCAACGGGGCAGAGATTGTGCCAGCGCATACACAGCCTCAGCGTGTTTGCAAGGCACACGCTGCTCTTTGATATATTCATACAACCAAAGAGAAACCAGCGTACCGATCCCAACCTTGATACCGTGCGGAGGAATCCTTTCACCGCGACGGGCAAAATCCATTTCCAGATAGTGCGATTGGTGATGCTCACTGCCGCTTGCGGGGCGCGAATTGCCGCAAAGCGCCATGGAAAGCCCGGCTGTGATCAACGCGTCCATCAGCTTGGCAACCGCAACGGGATCATTTTGCACAAGTCCCGCATAGGCATCCATGCAATCCGCTCTTGCCATCTCCATCATGGCAAACGCTTCTTCATGAATGGGTTCACTGTTTACGATATGCGAAAGCTGCCAATCGGCAAGGCAGGTATATTTGCCCACGATATCACCAAAGCCCGCAGCTGTCATGATGCGCGGTGCGGTGACGATGATGTCCGGATCGATCAGCACGTGCGCGGGCGGATTGACCGTGTCGGTCACCTTAAAGCCACCGCGCATGAGTGCCGCCCCTGCTGAGCAATAGCCGTCCATACTGGCAGCAGTTGCAAGCACACCGCTCGGCACGCCTGCCTGCGTAGCTGCTGATTTGGCCATATCGTTCAACGTACCGCTGCCCACGGCCAGTACGTAATCTACACTTTTTGCTGCTGCCAGCGCGCGTGCGCATTTGTCCTCGGTGGGCAAAAGCTCCGCATCGGCATAAGGCACGTTGGCAATCAGGCACCCCGCACCGCGCAGCTGTTCACGAATGCCATCTGCATAAGGAGCGGTATTGACGTCATAAAGTATTGCCACGCGCTTTCCTGCCACATCGGCCAAAAACGGTGCAAAGCCGTCCTTTTGCTTGTAACAAACCTGTATACTCATGATTCTATCCTTTCAAACGGTGCGTCCGCGTCCCGCGTCGCGCGCCACAAGGTCACGTACGTGTACTGTCCGTGCTCGGGGTGTCTGCCCGCCTCGGAAAAATAATATCTGCCGTCACCCAAGGCACACATGCCTGTCGAGCCATGCGGAAAACGGTTCTGCGCACAAAGGTGCAATGCCTCGATCGGCTCACCGTACGCGTCATGCACGCTCACGGCAGGCGCAGCCTTACCGTCTATGACAAACATGCTGAAATTCTCAAACTGCGGCTTTTTGCCGGGATAAACCGCTGCCAACCAATGGCCGCTGTATGCGTCATATTCCAGATTCTGCACGCCCCAGTTGGTATTTCCCGTGTATAAAAAGTGCTTTTTTACGCAGCGCGCACCGCTTTTGTGCATGCTTTCCTGGCAGAGCGGCTTTGCAATCGTTTGCCACCAATCGGCAGCGTCATAGGTCAGGATGACCTGATAATCATTGTCGCTTCGGCTGACGTCCCCATATACGCCATAGCATATATTCAGATATTGCTTACCGTCGCGCGTCCCCCATTCAGGCCCCCAAGCCGTGCCGTCAATGCCGCTGCAAGCGTATTTGTGCGGCAGCAACTGACCGTTCAAGGTCACGGTTGCCTCAAAATCCTCCACCACGCAGGGCAGATACACCATGCGCACGATCCCATCGCGCTCGGCATCCATTCCCTCGCGGTCAATGCGGTCTGCATCAAAGATCGCGCAGTAAAAGGCGTTGGCCACCTGCTTGTCCGCCATGTCAAGATGCTGCAGAATGCCGCGTCCGATTGCGTCGTTTTTGTATTCCAACGAGCCGTAGACACGCCCGTCTGCCTCACAGAAATCAATACAGCCCAAATGGCCGATCAAACCGTCCACGCTGCCAACAAGGTTGCCCGCAAGGTCGGTCTTGACCAGTTTTGTGGTAAAGGAATAATAAACGTAACCCTTCACCACGTCCACCGCAATGCCCTGGCAATGGCAGGCACCGTGATATCCCGAAAAAATGCTGCTTGGCAGATTCATGTCGCGCTCCCCTTTCATGAAGATATCTATATTATACTGCGCAAGTCCGGGAAAGTCAAGGGGCAAGCCTCACAGACAGAAACGCAAGCAACTCCGAGCGCCCCCAGCAGATGGGTTCAGATGATATACATGGGGGATATTGATAAAAAGGGCTTCGTCGCGAGCGATCGCGACGAAGCTTTTCATATTTTGACCGATGCGCGGTAAATCAGATGGTACCCGTAACGATCAGGGTTGTCTGCCCGGGTGTGGCCTCCACCGTACCGTCGGGAAGCCGCTCAAAGGTAGCGGCAGGCACCGTGATCACACTTGTCACGGTTGCAAACTCGCCCGTGGCTGTGTTGTAGGTGTAGCCCACCCCCTCGGTCAGCACCTCGCCGTCCAGCGTCACCGAGGTGATATCCAGAATGGGATCGAAGGTATCGGTCACCTGCAAATTATCGGTTGCAACGGCAGCCGTGTTACCGAAGTTCTGAATGACAAAGGTGTAGGTGACGGTGCCGTTCTCGGCCACCGAGGTGGGAGAGAGTGCCTTGGTAATGTTCAGCAAAGGCTGATCGGCCGTGGTTACGGTGGCAGTATCGCTGATCGGCTCAGGCACACCGTTGCCTGTCACGGTAGCGGTATTTGTAATCTGCCCGTTCACACCCAACGGTGCTGCATCGGTGATCTCGGCTTGGTAGATCAGCACCGCGTTGCCTCCCGCAGGAATGGTAATTCCGCCAAAGGTCAGCGGCTGCGTCTGCTCGGGTTCGGGCTCTGGCTGCATTACACCGTTTACATACAGAAGAATGCTGCCCGGCACAAATGACAGCGGAGACAGCGTCGTACCGCCAAAAGCGAATGCACCGAGATCATCATAAACCGTGATCCCTGTCAGGGGCGTCGTCCCGGAATTGACAAGGGCCACGGCATACGTGATCGTATCTCCTGCCGTATAGGTGTCGGAAAGTGCGGTCTTGGTAACCGCAAGCGTTTCAAGAAACGTGCCGACCACAGTGTTGGAATCCACCGTTCGACCATTGTAGGAAAGTGTTGCTCTATTTGTAAAGGTTGCCATGTTTGTTCTCCTTGTTGATAATCGGGCGATGCTGTATAAACACAGACCGCCCTATCGACAGAATATGCGAAACCACAACAAGAGTTGACAAGCAGTTTTTTTGAAATAGGACTTGCAAAAATGACATACTTGTGATATAATAGCATCTGCACGCACCGGTAGCTCAGCTGGATAGAGCACAAGCCTCCGACGCTTGGTGCCGCAGGTTCAAATCCTGTTCGGTGCGCCAAAAGAATATAGAGGGTCTCAACGAGACCCTCTCAGTCTGTCGAAAAAGCCACTCAAAAGGAGTGGCTTTTTTGCTTGAAATATAGTATAATAGAAGCAGAAAAAGACAGGCGGTGGGAGTATGCTGAGAAAAGGACAAAACGGACGAGATGTTATGGCAATGGTATGGTTGGAAGACCTTGTACCGAAGGATCATCTGCTGAGAAAGATTGATGCGGCAGTGGACTTCGACAAGATCTATGCGATGGTAGAAGATCTGTATAGCGAAGACAATGGCAGACCGAGTATAGATCCCGTAGTGTTGGTCAAAATGGTACTGATCCAACATCTGTACGGACTGCCTTCGCTCAGGAGAACGGCAGCAGAGGTCGAGGTAAATATGGCATATCGCTGGTTTCTCGGCTATGGATTGCAGGACGAAACGCCACATTTCTCTACACTCAGCTACAACTTTAAGCACAGATTTACAAGCGAAACAGTGGATCAGATATTCGCATGGATATTGAATGAGATCGCAGAGGCGGGGTATCTGTCGCCCACAGCAGTGTTCATCGACGGCACCCATATTAAGGCAAATGCCAACAACAAAAAGAAGATACAGGCAGAGGTTCCAGTAGCATCCAAGAGATATGCCAAGGAACTCATGGACGAGATCAATGCAGACAGAGAGGAACACGGCAAAAAGCCTTTCGATGACGAGAATGACGACAATGAACCGCCCAAGCCCTCGAAGCCAAACAAGAACACCTCGAAAAAGAAACTGGAACGCCGTAAAAAGATGAAGATGGTCACCAAGAGCGTAACCGACCCCGACAGCGGTCTTTTTGTAAAAGGCGACCACAAAAGACAGTTTGCATACGAAGCCCATACAGCTTGCGATCAGCACGGATATATTCTTGAAACAGTAGTAACCCCGGGCAACGTACACGATAGCGTAGCATTCGATGACGTATATGACAAAGTAACCGAGAAATTCCCCGAAGTAGAGACCATCGTAGCAGACAGCGCATACAAAACACCCCATATTTGCAAGAAAGTATTTGACGACAACCGAGTTCTCAGCACAGCATACAAAAGACCTATGACCATGGATGGCGGACACGAATGGTGGAAATACGTTTATGACGAGCACTATGATTGCATCATTTGTCCCGAATTCCATACTCTTGCATACAGTACGACCAACCGAGACGGATACAGAGAATACAAGAGCAATCCGGAGATATGTAAGAACTGCCCGACAAGACATCTTTGCACGCATTCCAGGGATTGTGTGAAGGTCGTACAAAGGCATATTTGGAAGGATTACGAGGAGCTTGCCGATGATGCGCGGTACACTCCTAAATATGCTGATCTTTACAAGCAACGTAAAGAAACTATTGAACGTGTCTTTGCGGATGCAAAAGAAAAACACGCTATGCGTTATACGCCTTACCGTGGCCCTCGCCCAAGTTTCAAATTGGGTAAGGCTTAAGTTTGCTGCCATGAATCTCAAAAAATTCGCTAAAAAAAAGTGGAAGGATAACCATCCCTCCAGCTTTTCTCCTCTTCTTTCGTTTTTTACTCTCCTTTATACCAAAACGTCCATCTTCGCTTCTGCGTGATGGGCGTTTTTCGACAGACTGAGAGGGTCTCAACGAGACCCTCTATATTCTTTTCGTCCACTTATACCGATTTGAACCTCGCTGCTTTGCGACGCAGGAGCAAATCGGCTATGGCTTGCGCAGGTTGCCGCAAAGACTTTCACGACTTTTGGCGCAAGCATAGGTTCTGAATCCTGCCTTAGCACAAATTCAATATTCACCCCCGACATTCCCCAAAAAGCGTTCATCTTTCAGAATAAAAACTCTCCTTTGACGACATACTAAAAAAAACGAAAACTTTTTGGAGAATTTTTCATTTTGGTATTGACAAATGCAAACCTTTCTGTTATAATAACCGATGTTGAAAATATTGCGGCATCGCCAAGCGGTAAGGCAACGGACTCTGACTCCGTCATTCCCTAGGTTCGAATCCTAGTGCCGCAGCCAACAGAAAGAGCACCAAGCCAGTCGGCTTGGTGCTCTTTCTGTTGGCTGCGACACTATTAGATTCGAACCTTGTTCTTTGCGCGCTCTGCGCGTAAAGAATAGGTTCGCATTCCCATCCCCAAGATCGGAAAGCGACTCGTGCAAGCGAGGCATTTTCCAGGCGCAGGGCGTGGGAATCTTCGCGCATAGCGCGAATACCCTAGTGCCGCGCGGCATGGGTGCTTGCTCGTCCTTTGAACCCTTGGCATAGCTTGTGTACAGTATGAGAAAACCTGCATTCAGCTAAAACAGTGACAGCATTTCGACACTTGACATGCTTCGATTGAATATATTTATTTACTTTCGTAAATTTCTATTGACATTTTTGTTTTTTCATGCTATACTATCTACAGAAAGGTGGTGTCATTATGTATATTGACTATAGCAAACTATGGAAGCTGCTCATTGACAAGAACATGAGCAAAACCGATCTTATGGAGCTGACGGGCATCAGTTCACGAGTACTGGCTAAATTGTCCAAGAACCAAACGGTGACCACCGACACAATAGCCCGGATCTGCGAGGCGCTAAATTGCGATGTTGCAGACATCATGGAATGTGCTAGCGAAAAAGCACTCTCTATTTATGCCACGTTCAAAAAATCCGGCAAATGCACCGAGGAAACCGAACTGTATCGCACAGTCCGGTTTAGCATGGGTGAGAAAGGGTACACCGTATATCAGTCGCGACAGACCGCCAACAAAGCCACGCACATTCATTGCGACCCTGATGGCGCGGTGCGTTGGGAGCAGTTTTACCACCCCTCCGGGCATATCGGAACCACATCTGCCAAAAGCATTCTGATTAAGCCGCAAAAGAATGACAGAGATACTGTGATCATTCTGATCAAAGGTAAGCCTGCTGTGATCACGGGGCTTGACGAAAACGGCTTTGTTTCAAGTCGCAGCACGCCCAAAATGAGCACTGATGTATACGTAATGTCCGAGGCAGCGTTTAAGTTGTTCAACCCCGACACTCTCATAAACGAACGATGAAGCTCGGCATCTTTACAGACGCGCATTATTCCTCCGCGCCCCTGACCTGCTCTCGCAGGTACAATAACCAATCCCTGCGTAAGATCCGCGAGGCTTACGACTACTATGCATCCGAGGACTGCGATCTGATCGTGTGTCTTGGCGACCTGACCGATACCGAAACCACCGCCAAGCAGGAGATTTCCAATCTTGCGGACATCGCTGCCATTATGCACAGCATCCCTATCCCGACCGTCTGTTTGATGGGTAACCACGACACTTACGCCTTTGAACGAGAAAAATTCTATGAAATACTCGGTCGCTCTCCCGTATCCGAGCTGCACTTGCATGGCCGCAGATTGCTGTTTTTAGATGCCTGCTATTCACGCGATGGCCGTCCCTACACCCCCGGAAAGGTGGATTGGAAGGACACTTTCTTCCCCCTTGAGGCCGATCTGCGCACAATGCTTGCCGATTCGGCCGAGGATACCTATATTTTCGTGCACCAGAATATCGATCCCGCAATCGACCCCTCGCACAAAATCCACAATGCAGACGCACTGTTTTCCATGATCGGAGACAGCGGCTGTGTCAAAACCGTATTCCAAGGCCATTATCACCCCGGCCACCGCGCACAGTACGGCAGCGTGGACTATGTGACCCTGCCTGCAATGTGCGAAAACGAATTTGCATATTGGATTTTTGACATATAATTCTTTGAAGTATAAAAATAAAACGACTCTTGATTTGTTATAGCCAAAGAGGAGGTGACCTTATGGAATATTATCAAGGCATTCCGATCAGCGAAGGTAAGCTGATCGTATACGCGGTCGTTGCCGCCATCTTTACTGCCATTCTCATAGCGGCCGCCATCCTGCATCTGTATCAGCTCACAGATCCCAAAAACAAGAAAAAAGCCAAAGAGCTCGCGCACCAAAAGAAGCTGCGCATGCGAGCCGATTCCGATCCCGTTGCCAAGGCGCAGCTGGAGAAGCTGGAACGCAAAAGCAAGAAGAACTGGCAGCAAAATAAGTGGCTGATCGTTGGCAATGTTGCACTCCTTTCGCTGATATTTCTCTGTGTTGCGGCAAATATCATAGGAATTCTCGTCCCCGTCACAATGGATCTTGTATGCAAGGACTACGTGCTTTACACGGGTGAGCTTTCCTATCAGGACACCGTCATGGGGACTCGCACGTTCACAAGGCGCACAGATCTTGTTCTGGCAGACGGCACAGCACTTACCGGTACGGCAGGGTTTAGCAAGGAGGATACGTACCGGACAGTCGTTTACGCCAAGCGAAGCAAGATCGCTTTGGGTGGGCAAAAGGCCCAGAGCGCACCTGAAAACTGATAATTGTAAAAAAGGAATGAAGGCCGATGATGAATCATATTTACACCAAATCCGAGCTTCTCTCGCAGCTTGAAGCGCTGCGCCTCCCCCGCGACCGTGTGGTGCTCATGCATTCGTCCCTGCGCCTTGTCGGGCAGATCGAGGGCGGTGCGAAAACCTTGCTTGACGCATTGATCGAATACTTTACTGCCCAAGGCGGGCTTTTCTGCGTGCCAACGCACACCTGGGCCAATCTTTGGGCAACCGACAAGGAATTCGTTTTAGACGTAAATGACCCGCACACCTGTCTTGGCGCGTTTTCCGACTTTGCCGCAGCAGACGGGCGCGGCATTCGCACCGAGAATCCCACGCATTCCATGGTCGTGTTCGGTGATCGCGCAAAGACCGAGGCGTTTGCGGCAAATGAGATTGACGTATCCTCCGGCACAGCCCCCGAGAGCTGCTACGGCAAGCTTTACGAGATGGGCGGGTACGTGCTGCTTGTGGGCGTTTCTCACGCGCGCAACACCTATCTGCATGCGGTAGACGAGATGCTGAACGTACCCAATCGCATCACCGAGCAAACACGCGAAGTCAAAATCAAGAGAGAGTCGGGTGAGATCGTCACGCGGCACATTCATAGTCATCATTGCAGCTTTACACCCGATATTTCGGCACGCTTTCCTCAGTTCGAAACCGCTTTCTGCTACTACGGTGCCATCACCGACGGACACCTTGGCAACGCACCCGTACAGGCCTGCGACGCGCGCATTATGAAGCAGGTCATGGAAGTCATCTTCTCTCGTGCGGACCGCGATCCCCTTTCGGACGAGGCGGCATTGTTGCCTTTGTGGTATGTACGTAAATAACCGGACAACAACGGAGGATTCCCGTTTACGAACGTCACAACAACGCAGTCGTAGGGGGCGACGTCCTCGACGCCCCGGACCAGCATACACTAACTTTTTCTGTAAATTTGTTAGTTTGTATTCGTCCGGGGCGTCGGGGACGTCGCCCCCTACAGCTGTTTCATGAAATGTTTGTGGAAGTATGTTTGGATCAACTTTTTTAATATCTTTTGCGTATACGCAAATCACGCAAAGTATCTTGGTGTTGCCTACAGAATAATTCGGGCGTGTTATTTAGCGGAAAATACCGTAGATCAAGTGTTTCCTCCTGATCGCAAAACAGCTCTCCGCCCACGGCTGTCAGCTCATATGCAATCAATATGCTTTGAAATTGATCTCCGTTGGCGCATTCCACGTCAAAATCGGTGTATATGCCGATCAATTCACCTACTTCAACGTCGAGTCCGGTTTCTTCCTTGACTTCCCTGATCGCTGCCATCTGCGGAGTTTCGCCAAGTTCAACCGTGCCGCCCGGAAAGCCCCATTGATCACAGTCCCCACGACGCTGGAGCAACACCTCGCCCTTGTCGTTCAGAATGCAACCGCCCGCATGAACCAGTATAATCTTCTCATGCCCGACCTTGCTTCTGATCCACTTTATGTAATCGGGGTGCTTCATCATTTGCTCCTTTCTCAAAAATCCTCGACGTAAAAGCAATCGTATTGCCACCTGATTGGATTTTCATAGATGTATTTGGCAATTTTTTCGTAATCCTCACGGTTGCGGATAATGTGGTCGTGGAATGACCGTTGCCAGATCGGTGTTCCGATAGTTTTCGACACTTGCCGTTTCATTTGTCCAATCGCAGTGACGATTGAACCTTTATTCGTAGGGGAGGATATCATCCTCCCGCCCGTATCAGGCAGGAACAGGATCAAATGCACATGATTCGGCATGATAACATAATCCAGCAACTCGATATTGGGATAATACTTGGGGATTGATTGAATTGCCGCGTCAACTACTTACCCAAACGCTGATAAATGTACGTTTTCGGGCGGGAGGATAATATCCTCCCCTACGAAATCGGGTTGCGCTTTATCCCATAACAAACGCTTTTTGTCCTTGGTGCATATTGTGATAAAATACACACCACAAGAACTATAATCATATAACTCCAACCGATTTCTTTTCCTGCTCGGCAATCTCTCTTCGACATTACTCATTTCATCAACCGATACTCTGCGGTAAATGCCTGCTCGGTGGCAGGCTGGATGCGGTACAGAGCGGCGTCGCCCTTAGCAAGGGTGATTTGGATTTGGTCGGTGCTATCGGACAATACGTACTGGCAGCCGTCGGTTTTGGACACCTCGTACAGGCGGTAATTGCCGTTCAGGGGCAAGGTAAAGGTCTGCTCTGTTTCATAATCGCGGTTGAGGATCATGATATATCCGTTGCCGTAATCATCCTCAAACTCGGCAACTGACGCGCGGCGCGGCAGCTTTCCTGCCAGATACGCGCTGTCCGCCTCGGTCTGATGCATAGACGCATAGGCTTCAATACCCGGATCAACGCTCGCATCATGAATCACGCGCTTTGCGGTCAACGCCATCAGCGTACCGCCCAGATTGCGGAACTCCTCGTGGATGACCTTTTGATCCTCAAACGACCATTCCCTGTTTCCGTCCTCGTCAATAATCGAGCCCACCGCCGAGAAATGCTGCAATGCCTTGCAGCCGTACAGCGTGGCCGCATACATCATACAGCGAATCATGGGGAAGGTGAAATAATCTGCCTTATGCAAATTCACACCCTGATAGTAAAACCAAAGCGGCAAGCCGTATTTTTCTCCCAAAACCTTCATGCAGCCCAGATCAAGCCACATTTTGGAATCGTCCAGCTGCTTTTCGAGCGTATAACCGGGTAATCCGATGGGGTAATAGTCCAGCGACAGAATGGGCGGATTGATAGTGGTCACGTACCGCTCAAGATACGCCGCAAACGTGCCGTTTTCCCACGTATCGTCGGGATTATAGCTGGGAATCGCCACGGTAAAGGGCAAGAGATCGGGCGCTTCACGCTCACACTCATCGGTCAGGGCGCGTGCCGCCTGCAGCTGATCGTCCTTCCACGGCTCATCCCAGATATAGTAGCCGATCAACCGCTTATAAGCGCGCTTTTCGCGAATGACCTCGGTCAAAGCATCACTCTCGCAATGCCTGTAGCGCTGCATACCGCCATAACGTGAAAGATCCTGAAAAATCAGATCCAATCCCTCTTGCTCACAGTAAATCACAGCTTCTTCTGCCTGCTCGTGCGTGGCCCACCCGATCTCCACCGTGTTAAAGCCCGCATCGCGGCAGTTGCGAATGCACTTGCGCATATCCGACGCGCGTGCCGAAAAATTGGAAAGGATGAAATTGTCCTGCTTCCATGCTCTCTGTTTGTTCCCAAGCGGATATCTGGCAAATATTCTATGCTCCATCATTTGTTCACCTCATATTTTTGCGATCCGATACGCACCCAGCCGGGCGCCTGCATCAGCACCCAGCGCTTCAAGTCCCTTGGCGCCAAAATGCCCGGCTACGTTTGGATTCATGTACGCGGGATCTTTTTCCAACACCTCGGCAAGCTCGCTGAGCATCAGAAAATGCGGATGCTCAGTGCATACCTCGCGCTGGGCTTCTATGATCTCGTCATCCCTTTGGTCGCCCGTAAATCTGCCGACACGGATGATACCAAACGCGTCCGTATGCACATCCTGCACAAGAGCTGTGCCAAGAGAAATTAACTTTTGCTTATAATCAACCTTGCTGCGCGAAAAGATTGCGTCACTCTCCCCCTGCAGCCAGACGAAAAAGATTCGCCCGACCTTACCCTGCGCTTCTGCTTGTCGGATGGCTGCCAGAGATTTTTGCACAATGGCGCGATACCCCGGTGTACCGGGCAGCCAATCCTTGATTTCGGTGCTGCCCTTGGCCACGGGTACTGCCACCACCTGCGTTTTTACATCGGCAAGATAAGCGCGGCAAAAGGAAGGGATCAAATTGGTATGCCCATAACAGGCACTGCCCATGACGTGCGCGCTCAGCCATCTCTCGGGGGAGCTTTCCTGCATAAACGGCCAACCCTTGCCTTTGTCATATAAAACGTCCTCTCCCACCGGATTTTGCAAAGGCTGCAGCGTATCTGTCAGCCATTTGTACTCATACGCACCGGCTACCGCAAGACTTTCCGAAAGGCACTCGGATTGCCCCTGCATATTGCTCTGCCCACCGAAAATAATGATATCGGTCACGGACATATCACTTCACCAAAAGCGTTTTGATATTGTTGCCCGACATGGCGTGCTCGATCGCCTTGTTGACCTCGTCCACCGCGTAACGGCTGCCAAGCGATATGATCGTTTCATGGCATTCGGGATGTGCGCAAAGGAAGGACAGATAATCCCTGACGTCCACCATGGAATACTGCGACGAGCCGATCAGATGCAGTGCCTTGAAGGTAATGATCTGCGGCTCTATCTCAATGCTGCCGCTGTTACTGTACTGCCCGGGAATCAGATACACTCCGCGATTGCGCAAAATATCCATGCCCTGCACCACAGCGCGGGGCGCGCCCGACGCTTCAAAGCAGAGGTCAACCCCAAGACCGCCGTTCTCGGCCTGCAGCTTTTTTGTAACAGCCTCGGTGCCAAGCTTGGTAAGATTGAGCACCTCATCTGCCCCCAAAGCAAGCGCGAGAGCTTCTCTTTGTGCATTGTCCCCCGCTGTGACAGCATAAACCTTGCCCACACCCATCGCTTTCAGGTAAAGCACCGCAAAGCAGCCTACCGGGCCAAGCCCCTGCACGACTGCAACCGTTTCCTTGTGCAGCTTGACACCTGCCTGCTCTGCCAGACGGAACGCGTGAATGGCGGTAGGCCCGGGGCAAGCAAAGGTGGCAACCATGGCAGGATCCAGCTCTGCGGGAATTTTGACCAGATTGGTAAGCGGTGTATAATTGACCTCGGTATATCCACCGTACAAATAAGGAGCGACCTCAATGCTGCCGCCGTTTGTCACCTGCATATTCACGCAGTTGGCATCGTCACCGCTCTTGCACAGCAAGCATTCACCGCACGGAACGGCAATGTCCGCGATCACATTATCGCCCACGCAAAGCCCGTAAGCTGCCGCCTCGTCAGCATCACAATCCACCAGTTTGCCCACAAACTCGTGTCCCACGATGGTCATGGGATCAACGAAAAGCGTACCGCGGCAAAAATGCAGGTCTGTTCCGCAAATACCGCTGGCGATCAGAGAGCACCTGCCATACCCCGAAGGTGTTTCGGTCACTTCAAATTCTCTTACCTCAAAAGGCTTGTGAGGACCCATAAAAACTGCTGCTTTTACTTTCATAATCATATCTCCTTAAAATTCAACGGTTATTTCAAAATACTGTCTGTAAATGTCTGCGATCTTGTCAATCTCACTTTTGGAAAGCGGCTGCACGTCACCAAAAGCATACTGCATTCCCATCGCCTCGTATTTGCCAAGCCCCATGCGATGAAAGGGCAAAAGATCGACCTGCTCTACCCCCGCAGCCAACAGCTGCTCGCACATCCGTACGCAGCTTTCCGCACAGGTGTTTACGCCCGGGATCAGCGGAATTCTGACGCGCACGCGCGCACCGCTCCCGATCAGGCGGCAAAGATTTGCGTAAACCAGATCGGCATCCCCTCCGATCATATTGGCATAGATCGCGCGGTCGGAAGTCTTATAATCAAAATAAAATGCGTCTGCTGAGTCAATCAAGCATGCAAACCGCTCCCACGGTACGCATCCCGCGGTATCTATGACGGTGGAAACACCATGCTCAAAAAGTGCTTTGGCAAGCGCGGCAACGCCCTCTGCCTGCAAGAGCGGCTCTCCGCCCGACACCGTAACGCCTCCGCCGCTTGCGCGGTAAAAGTCCACGTCCTCCATCACCTCGGCAACCACCTGCTCTACACTCATGCGCACGCCAAAAGTCTGCGTATGCCCCGTTGCCGCAAAACACAGCGTTTGGGGCAACGGAGAGATCGTTTCGGGATTATGACACCAAGGACAGCGCAAATTGCAGCCCTTGAGAAACACGGTGGTACGGATCCCGGGGCCGTCCCCGGTGGAGAAATGCTGGATATTCGATACGTTCAACCAAGCCATACCTTACCCCTGCTGCGTGCGGCGCAAAATATCCTCTTGCACCGATCTGTCAAGCGTAACGTAAAAAGCGGAAAAGCCCGATACTCTGACCACCAAGGAGGCATACTGCTCGGGATGCTCCATGGCATCGCGCAGCACCTTGGCAGACGTAGCGTTGATCTGAATTTCCTGCCCGCCCTTGGCAAAATACACACGGATCAACGACAAAAGCTTTTCTCTCTTGCCGTCCTCAAACATGGCAGGCGAATACTTCTGATTGACCACCGTACCGCATGCGCAGCGTGTATAATCCGGCTTGGAAACGCTTTGCAGCGTGCTTGTCGCGCCCTTGGTATCACGCCCGTACGTGGGAGATGCCGCATCCGACAAGGGCTCACCCGCGCGTCTGCCATCGGGAGTGGCACCGATGTGCGCACCTGCCCAGATATTGCTCGTGTTGGCTGCCATTGCCGTATAGATACCACCGCCGTCCCGCGTGCGGTACAGATCAAATTGGTCGGACAAATAGGAAGTGAACCACACCGCGTACTTATCGACAAACGGATCGTTATTGCCGTATTTAGGTGCTGCAAGCAACAGCGCACGCAAATGCTCATAGCCTTCAAAGTTACATTTTAACGCCTCTGCCAGCTCGGGCAACGTAACCGCGCGGTCAATAAACACGACCTTTTCTATCGCGGCAAGCGAATCACTCATCGTTCCCACGCCCATCAGCGCAGCGCCGTGCACCGAGGGATAGCGGCTACCGCCCATATTGATGTCACGTCCGCGCGCAATGCAATCCCGACAGAAGCAGGAAAGGAATGGCGAGGTATAGTTTTGCGGATCGGGAATATCGTTATAGGCACGGAAGCCTTGTACGTATTGCTTGACGCCCTCGGATATCTGCTGCTCTAAGCAAGCCATAAATTGCTCCATAGACGTAATCTGTGCAAGCGGTGCGGTTTTAATCCCCTTACGACCTTTATCAAAGCCCTCTCCGTCAAACAGGACGTATTCCAAAAAGCGGGGCGTATCAAAGCGACCGTCACTCCAAGGCGGTTGCATACCCGAAATAAAATTCTCAATGCAGCCCACCATGCAATAATTGCGCACGTCGATCTCCTCATAACCGTAGCGGCGCAGGGCTGCCATGTTGACCGTATCGTTCATCAGCGCGGGATAGCCAAGTCCCGTACCGATCACCTTTAAGCACTCATCAAGAAACGCATCAGGCGTATCCGGTGTGATGCGCGCTGAGAGATTGGGTCCCGGCATATTCACGTTTCTGACCGCATACAGCACGCAATAACTCAGATCATTGACCGCACACGCCCCCTTGGCATCCACACCGCCAATGCAGATATTGACCACGTCATCCCCACCAAGATAATAGCGCTGCTCACAGATCTTGACAAATGCGTTCTCTAAAAGCTCGGTCGCACCCTCGCGGTCAAGCACTCCGGCCGAAACGTCGCGCTGATACAGCGGATACAGGTACTGATCGATCCTGCCAAGTGCCATGGCGTAACGTCCCTCGTACAAAAAGCAGGAGTGGATCATCCAAACCAACTGCAGCCCCTGGGCAAAGCTCTCGGGGATCCCCACAGCCAGCTGCTCGCAGTTTTTTGCGATAAATGCAAGTCGCGCGTCATCATACCCGTCCGTACCGCGCAGCTCCCTTGCCCGATTTGCGTGCGCCAGCAAACGCTGCTGCAGCGCGTGCAGACCATGGCGCATAGCACTCAAAAAATCAAGCGCATCCACGTCGGACGCATGGACTTTTTCCGAAGCCTCTATCCGATCAAGCAGACCGACGATACCAACCGTCAACACCGTTTCAAAATCGGGGGCAAAGTGATCCTTGTTGGTGCCAAACCAACGCTCGGGGTACGCTGCCACGGACGCACTTGCCGGCTCTCTTTGCTCGTCTGTCAGGCACACGAACAAAGGCCTTTGACTGCCCACGATCAGATCGTTCTGATAAATATGGGGCGTGGGCTGGGTAAACAACGCGTAAATACCGTCTGCGCGTCTGCCCGCGGGTGTTGTGTGCGTGCCTGCACGGTATCCCATACCGCGAAAATGATCGGGACAATACGTCCCTTGGGGTCTGTTTTGCATCTCGTTTTTCAGTCCGTCCGTCAATCGCATACCGCTACCTCCGATTGTTTTTTGCTCTTTTTTTCATTATAGCACACCCTTTCCCGTTTGTCAATTTCGCTCTTTACATTCCTTTGCAATTGTGATATAATTAAGACAATGCTGAAAGAAGGTGAAACTATGTATACAGAAGACAAAAAACGCATCATGTGCCAATCCGATTGCATACAAGATCACAAGCGACTCGCCATCCACGAGGTTGCGATATACGGCTTTTTGCTTTTGCTTGCCGTGGTCACGTTTGGTGGCCGGGGTACAGGCATGATGGTGGTCGCCTTTACCGAAACGGGCGGCTTTGCCGTGCTGATCGCGGTCTTTGTGACAGCCGCTTTGCTGTTTTACGCCATTGTCATCACGGGCGCGGTGTTTGTCATTCGATATCTTTCCCCCTCTATCGCATTGCTCTGCGACAAATACACCCTTGAGCTTGACCGTGCCAAGTTCAGCACGCCCAAGGAGCATTACAGCCGACACTCCCACTCACACTACATCATGTACCAAACCGAGTTTGAAAAATTCGGCAAATATGAGCTTGGCGAGCCGCCACGCATGGAACAAGAATTTTACGTGCTTGCCACCACGGCCAAAAAGCCCCGCATCATTGCGGTTTACGACAAAGACAAATACGAAATTACACAGAGGTAAGAAATGAACGAACAAGATAAAAAAGTGATCCTGAAAAAGCAGGAGATCGTGCAGCAACACAAAAAGGATCAGCTGACGGAATGCTTGAAAACCGTCGTAGCGGAAGTGTTTTTCTTGGCCTTCTGCGTACTCGTTACATATACCATGATCTCGGGCTGGTACGATCATATATGGTTGTACAACACCGTCATGATATTGATCTCGGTGCTTTTGTGGTTCATTGCCGTTTTGGTGGCCAACACCGCTGTGCGACGCGCGATCTTCCTGCTCTGCTTAAACAACGGAAAATACGCCATTGAGATCGACCGTGTAAAGCTGTTGGAGCTCAAGACCGAGGAACAACACACCCCTTCCCGCTCGGGGCGCGGTTCCGGACGCACTGAGATCGTAACCAACCAGTACGTGCATTTTGAAAAGTACGGCAAGGTCAAAGCAAACCGTCCCTTAAAAAACGGGCAGGAATGCTACCTCTTGGTCGTGCTGACCAAAAAGCCGCATGTGCTCAAATTCTGGGAATGTGACATTCACGAGATCAAGGAGAGATAACCGATGGACCGAAATCAAAATCGCAAAATTCCCTTAAAGCGCGCCGAATATATCAAAAGCGAGCAGCGTGCGCTGCTCTCGTCGGGAGCGCTGCTCCTGGCGCTGACCGTCATCGTGATTGCATTTTCTGCATTCTGGACGGTAATCACAATATTCGCCTATACCGAAATTCCGCCCATATTCCTGGTTTTGTTCATCGGCATCGCGGTAGCACTCTGGATCTATTCCGGCTATATGGCATATACCGCTATTACGGCCAATCTCCCCTTGCTCTGCCTGCTTACGGGAAAATACACCATCGAGGTCGACCGCGTACAGCGCATTGAGCTGCGCAGTGAGAAAAACCGCACCTATACCCGCTCCTGGATTGCACGAATGAACAGACCCGATTACGTCACCAGGCAATACGTAAGCTTTGAGAAACACGGGCAGGTCAAGCTTGAGCGCGAAACCGAGATCGCACAGAACGAGCAATATTACGTGCTGGTCGCGCTGACAAAAACTCCAAAAATCATCGATTTCCGCTCTTGTGAGAAATATGAACTAACCGAAAGATAAAGTTTCTTCCCGCATCCCGCGCATCCCTCAAAATAAACGAACGGAGATACATCATGAAAAAATACGACGTTGCAGCATACGTTTGGCCGTCCTACACGGGCGACGAGCCACGCTCCCGCATTTTTTGGCCCGAAGGCTACGGTGAATGGCAGACCGTCAAGGCCATGACTGCCCGCTTTCCCGGCCATCAGTGGCCGCGCAAGCCGCGCTGGGGATACGTCAACGAGGCCGATCCCTACGTCATGGAAATGCAGATCGAGGCGGCCGTTTCGCACGGTGTCAACGTATTCATTTACGACTGGTACTGGTACGATAACCGCCCGTTTCTTGAAAACTGCCTGAACGACGGCTTTTTGAAGGCCAGAAACAACCACAAAATGAAATTCTATCTGATGTGGGCAAACCACACAGCAGAAAGCCTTTGGGACAAGCGCACGTCAGAGAGCAAGGTGCCGATCTGGGACGGTGCGGTCAACCGCGAGACCTTTAACGGCATTGTGCATCGCACCATTGAAAAATACTTCTCGCACCCCTCCTACTACAAGATCGATGGAAAGCCCGTTTACATGCTGTTTGATCTGCAGAATCTTGTACGCGGCCTTGGCGGCGTGCAGCAGACGCTTGATGCATTGGAATACTTCCGCGAAGAAACAATCAAAGCAGGCTACCCCGGTCTTTGCCTGCATCTGACCATTCGTTCCCGTCAGTACATGCAGCGCATGCTGGACGACGAGACCGACATTTTCACTTTTATCAACAAGGTCGGATTTGACGGTGTGACGCACTATCAGTTCGTGGACTTTGCCTACATGGGTAGGCCTTACCTGACCATTTTGGAGGATGTCAAGAAAGAATGGGAGTACATTGATCAAAACATCAACGCCCCCTATTATCCGCAGGTTTCGGTTGGTTGGGATGCCACACCGCGCTTTATTCAAAAGGAAATTTACCAGATCTGCACCGAAAACACGCCTGAGAACGTGCAAAAGGGCTTTGAGCTGGCAAAGGCGTACCTTGACGAAAAGCATCCCGATCGCCACCGTCTGATCACGGTCAACAGTTGGAACGAATGGACCGAAACCAGCTATCTGGAGCCGGATGATCTGTATGGATATGGATATCTGGAAACTATCAAGAAGGTATTCCTGGATGAAGATCCCAAACAGTAATCAGATTCGGTGGGGGATGTGCCTGATCATTGGCGGCACGCTTTTTTCCGCTGTGGCGGCATCTCTGACCATTTGCAATCTTGGCAGTATATTGAGCCTGTTTTTGGAAAGCGGCGGTGAGCTTGACTTCGTTGCCATCTTTTCGCAGCTGCAGGACGCGCGAATTGTACCGCACCTGCTGCTCCCACTTTTGCTGTTTGCAGCCTATACCGCGCTTTTGTTCTTGGTACCGCCCAAAGGAACGCGACGTGCTGTACGGGTGACGCTTTACGTGCTTGCGGGGCTTGTTTTGTTGCTTGTTTGCTTTGCGATCTCTTTGTTGCTCACACGCGTCAACGACGTACGCTTTATCGACCTGTTGCGTGCGCTGATCCCCATGCCGGGTTCACTTTAAGGGGGTGCGCACGTGAAAAAACGAATTCTGTTACTTGTACTGGCTCTTTGCCTTGTACTCTTCACTCCCTCCTGCTCTCGTAAGCAACGGGATACCTTGAGCTCTGAAGGTAACGCTTGGTGCATGGGCTTTGGCTCTGTGGAAATTTCTCTGCCCGAGAACAGCGACCAACCGCTCTATATTGCAGGCTACCATGCAGGCCGCGAGATCACGGGTGTGCTGGATCTGCAGCGTGCAAGTGCCGTTTGGATGGACACGGGCGCGGGCGGTGTTTTGCTGATCGGCATTGATTGCGTGGGGTTGGGAAATGACACGGTAGCCGCCATTCGCTCCAAGCTCAAAGACTTTTGTTCCCAAACCAATTGCGTTTCAATCAACGTTTACGCCACCCACACGCATGCGGGCATTGATACATTGGGACTTTGGGGGCCTGCCGCCATTGACGGCAAAAACGACGCCTTTATGCAAAATCTGATCGACTCGGCTGCACAAGCAGCACAGCTTGCCTATGACGATCGCACGCAGGGCTTGCTATACTACGGCAGCACTCTGCCCAACGGACTTTTAGAGGACTCCCGCAATCCGCAGGAATACGATCCCAACCTCTACCAACTGCGCTTTGAACCCCACAGCAAAGAGAATAACGGCATTCGCTTGCTTTCTTATGCAGCACATGCCGAATCCCTGCGCGGTGACAATACGTTGCTCAGCCGCGATTTTCCGGGGGCTGTGGCAGATTCAATCAAGGACGCATGCGGTGACGACGTGATGTTCATGCCCGGAGCAATCGGTGGCTTGATTATGACAAGAGAATTGACGGAGCCCTTTGACGCAGTAGAGAACATGAAACAAACTGCTGCCATTCTGACCGATGCGGCACTCTCAATTCAAAACGAACAAGCTCTTTCTCCCACACTTGCATGGTCACGCGTAAAAATGGAGATCCCACTGGATAACACGCTGTTCTTTTATTACAAATTTCTCGGAATCTTAGGCAACGAGATCAGCAGAGGCAACAGCATGACGGGCTACGATCTGCACAGCGAGCTTGGTGTGCTGCAGCTCGGACAAGTTACGTTAGCCTTGATCCCCGGTGAAATATTCCCCGAATTGGTAAGCGGTGCGGGGCTTGGCGAGAGGGATCCCCTACCGCTGTCTGAGATTGCTGCCAAGCACGGTGTGCAAAACTTAATGATCGTAGGGCTTTGCAACGACGAGCTTGGATATATTGTGCCACCCAGCCAGTACCTGCTTCATCCCGACACGCCTTACATGGACACGGTCACGGACGCATCGGGCGAAAACCACTATGAGGAAACCAATTCCACCGGCATTGCCACGGCAGGCTTGATTGCAGATGCATTTGATCTGGCATTGAAAAATCTGAAATAAATATCCACCCGCATAGCGGGTGGTATTTCAGTTTCGGGCATAGCCCTAATAATACTGGCTGCGCACAAGTGCGCCGTCAATTGGCCTGCCAGCCATGCAACTGTTACTTACTACCCATAAATGGGTCCCGTGG
>JAFTLD010000032.1 GCA_017452945.1 Clostridia bacterium
TGAACACTGCATCAGGCAGTCTGTCCATGGTCTTGATACCACCGTAAGACTTTTCAAGGTCGAAGATTTCCTTCTGCTTTGCAGCAACTTCCTTCTTGGTAAGCATATCAAATGTGCCGTCTTCCTGCATCTTGGTCAGGCTGTTCAGACGGTTAATGGAGCTCTTGATGGTCTTGAAGTTGGTCATCATACCGCCGGGCCATCTTACGTTTACATAGTACATGCCGCATCTGGTAGCTTCTTCCTTGATAGCTTCAGCTGCCTGCTTCTTTGTACCAACGAAGAGCAGAGTGCCGCCGTTTGCAGAGAGCTCGCGAATGAAGTCGTAAGCTTCCTCAAACTTCTTAACGGTCTTCTGCAGGTCGATGATGTAGATGCCGTTTCTTTCGGTGAAGATGTATTCCTGCATTTTGGGGTTCCATCTTCTGGTGTGGTGTCCAAAGTGTACACCTGCTTCCAAGAGCTGCTTGATTGTGATGATAGACATTTTTTGTCCTCCTTCGGTTTTTCCACCACAGAGTCGTTCGGTACGCATCAATTTTCGGGGCTTTTATTGCCATCGAAAACACCGGTAGTACCCTGCCTTCCCTGTGTGTGTATTTTATATTTATTATGCCGATTTCCCGGCACAACGGCCAATATTATAACATAACAATTGGTGTTTAGCAATAGCTTGATCAGGAGTTTACAAAATATTTACAATTATTTCCCGAACATGTGGCGTTTCAGTTTCCTTTTGGGTACTGTACAGGACGATTGCTCGTCGGCACTTAATCTTACCAGCACTGCATCTTCTCCAATGCATTCGATCTTGCACCACGGTATGATCATCTCAGTCGCTTTTCCCAGTCCCCAAATGCCTCCCTGCCCCGGTATAACAATAGACTTGACACAGCAATCTTTGATGTCAATTTCAACATCGCAAATGCTGCCCAGATTCTCACCTGTACAAAGATTGATCACATCTTTTTCTGCAATCTCCAAAAAGCTGTACGTATTCATACTGATCCCTCCTTTTCACATAAGTATATGTAGAAAAGATCAGCAATATTTATTTGTGTAGATTCAAACCGCGAGCAGTCAATATTCTATATAAAAAGTAATATACAAGCGCTGCAATGGGAGTAAGCAGTAATGAGATTGGGACAATCTCATTTCCTCCGGTCAGCGCATTGAGTCCGGGGATGAAGACACAAGCAATAAGCAAAAGTAAATATGAGATTAAGGCCCCAAGCATTATCGGTGAAAATTTGATTTTTCTTTTAACAGCCGTATATTCATGCAATGTTACCGCAAATACGGTTCCTTGGAGCAGATACGTAGCGACAAAGCAAAGCCCTTCGCATTGTGTGCCACTGATGACATCAAACACTTGCAATAACGCAATACACAGCCACAACACTACTGCACTGACACACGCACTTGCAATATTGGCGGTGTTATAAGCGATCGTTTTTTCCAATCTTCGCATGATAGGATATGCGTGCGAAGCAGACAGAGAGTTTGGTGTTGCAAAGGCAAACAGTATAACGGCTGCAGCATCCAATACAAGTCCCAAAAGCAGCAAAGAAACCGCAGAGAGCGTATATGTACCAAACAACGCAGGGAGTACGACTAAAACTACCCGGAAAAACTGTACGGTGACCAGATAGGTCATCATGTTTGCCAGGTTATGATTGATTGCAAAAGCAGATCTTATACCTGTCAAAATGCCGTGTAGTCCTCCACCTTGATCCCCTGCACGTCTTAATACGATATCCGAAGAACGTCGTGTATTCTGTGAAGCGCGAGAGCTGAAAGGTCGGCCGTCCAAGGGCATTTTATCATAAAGAGATTCCGCAACCTTAGCAGATCGGTATTCAATTGCATCACATGTAATGCGCAGGTCAGCTTTTTCATGTATCGCTTGTGAGGCATTGTTTACACAATAGGTGGCAACACGGTTCCCTCTATTGCGCAAACGGTCAACCAGATCGGTGATTTGTTCATTTGAAAATCCAAGATATGCGCGATAACTTCCATACGCTACATGCAGTGACAAGCCTTCCTGCTCTGCTCGTTCAGCAGTCAGTACATCATTCGATTCATCACGCACAAGCTCGCAATCGGTCAATATTTTCATGGATTCAGCGGTGTTGGGCATAAAAGCAGAAATACGAACACCGCTATTAATCAATTCGTCACAACAATTCTGAAACCCGAATCCGGGTCTGCTTGCAAAGGCAAGCACTCCCATAAGCGTAACGTTTTGATTCTTTCTGTTGGCAACAAGCAGAATACGATAACCGGACTCACGGTATATGCGGCACAAGGTTCGCAGGGCGATATGCTCACTGTCATCAAAGACCTTTTTGTGATCGCCGCATTCTATATGTGTACAGTGGTGCAATATGTCATCATCACATGTCAAAAGCACTTGATATTCACTTTGTTTTTGCTGAACATTGACTTCACATAAGCTTGAACTATACGTTATGTGTGAGCTGACTCTTGTCAGATCAATAGCGGCCTTATCAATACCTACGTACTTGATCAACGCATCAATGGGTGCACTGAAGCATGCATCAAACATATCTTGTCCGGATGTATCAAGACTTCGGGGGGCTGATCGATAGAGATACAGATCGCTTGCCAATCTGTAAACGTCACCGTTCAGCAATTCTTGCTTATCATAGATGCTTCCTCCGGTGTAAACCGACTCAATATGATATTTCCCATCACTGATAGCCGCACCATCTAACAGCAACAGATCGGTCATTTCACAAAGGCTGTCCGATGCTTTGCTGTTCTTTACAATCGCCACAGCCGCATTTTCCTTTTGTGTTGCTGCCCAATCAATTCCTGTGGCGCGGACGATTCCGCTCATTGCCACAATATGCTCTGCAATCACCGTGCAACAAAGTGAAAGAGCTGTTAAAAAGCATTCGGCAAAGCTTAAGGATTGACGCATTGTGACTGTCATAATAATTGTCAGCGGTACGAGCAACACAACCTGAAACGTAGAAAAACGCATAAAATAGCGACGTATAAAAGCGATACTGTCGGGTTCCAAGTCGCGTTCTGTGCCCGGAACGGTACCATTGACGGCACCCACATAGGTATGCCGTCCCGTTTCCACAGCAATGCCCCTTGCAAATCCCTCTTCGATCACTGAGCCTGCATAAACAATATTGTCACAATTCGGATTGTGGACATCCTCATCAGGCATATACACACGGTCACCGCACTTATTGGTCATAACACAAGTGTACGGATTTTTATGATCTGTTGAAAACACGTATTGCTTAACACGCACGCAATAGCCCTTGTCCAATCTGATGTCAGAAGGACAAATATCTCCGCAGTTGAGTACGACTACGTCACCGGGGACGATATTACGGGCATCTGTAGTATATAGCTTTCCACCGCGAATGACCTTGACCATAGGATTAGAATACAGTTGTAGTGTATTCCAAACGTTGGCGGCCTTTGCACCGGCAAAAGCACAACATACAATATGGCACAGTATAATTGCCACTGTCGCTGCTCCCAGTGCGTGATATTCAAAGAAAAATGAGATAATAGCTACCGTCAGTGTCAGTAGCATGATAGGATCCAACAGCATTTTGCTGATGAATCGGTAAAATGGATGATCGGAAGGAAGAAAGAGAGGTTTGACTGCATCTGGTTGCCGAATCCGCAGTTTTTTGGAACGATTCGCAGCCTGTTTACGAGAAAGTCCCTTAACCGGATCTGTTTCAAGTCTTGTAGCTATCTGTTCAGTATCCAGGGTATGCCAGAATTTCCCTGTTGACATATTCACTTTCCCTTCCTTTCTTCCATATTTTGTGAATCAGTTATTGGCAGTCTACGCAGATCTTGCCGTCCTGCACGGACACTGTGGCTTTTGTATAGTGATTCTGATAATCGGAGACGATGACCTCTGCCAACGCATCTTCAACGTGCTTTTGGATATAGCGACGCATGTTACGCGCACCGTATTTTTGTGAAAAGGATTCCTTGGCAATCAGTTCAGCAGCCGGTTTGGTCCATTTGAGAGCAAACCCGCGCTCATTCAGAACAGCTGCAAGCTGACCAAGCATAATATCTGCAATTCTGACAAAATCTGCTTCATCCAGATGTCTGAACGTAATAACCTCGTCTACGCGGTTGATGAACTCGGGACGCAAAAATTCGGCCAGAGCTTTTTCGGTATTTGTCTGTGCACCGCTTTGCGCGTCAGCTGAAAAGCCCATGATCGAAGAAGAGCGGTTGGAGCCTGCGTTTGTAGTCATTACGATAACGGTATTTTCAAAGTTGACAGTCTTTCCGTGTGCATCTGTGATTCTGCCGTCGTCCAAGATCTGCAGCAAAATATTGAGCACGTCGGGGTGTGCCTTTTCGATCTCATCGAACAGCACGACGGAATACGGTCTGCGACGGATTTTTTCGGTCAGCTGTCCCGCATCGTCGTATCCGACGTAGCCGGGAGGCGAGCCGATAATGCGAGATACCGAGTGCTTTTCCATAAATTCGGACATGTCCAGACGGATGAGTGTTTCGGGCGATTGGAACAGATCCTCGGCAAGCGTTTTAACCAGCTCAGTTTTACCTACGCCGGTGGGTCCTGCAAAGATAAAAGACACGGGCTTGCGCTTATAAGAAATGCCCGCGCGGTTGCGCTTGATCGCACGTGCGACTGCCTCGACAGCGTGATCCTGACCGATGATCTTTTGCAAAAGTCTTGCTTTAAGGCTATCAATGCGCTCATATTCGTTTCTCTTGATGGTTGTCGCGGGGATGCCCGTCCAAACCTCAATAACCTCGGCCAACTGATCGGGTGTCAGCACGATCTTTTTGCAGTCTTCTTCCAATACAACAAGCTTTTCAGCAAGCTGCATTTCATTGGCCTTGATCTTTGCGATTTTTTCATAGCGCAACTGTTCGTTCTTTTCCTGATCGGTGGGAGCATTCTCAAGCTCTTCACGTTCTTGCTTAAGAACAAGCAACTTATCACGGATCTCGTGAGATTCGTTGAGCGGTGCGCTTGACAATGAAAGTGCGCTTGCAGCCTCGTCAAGCAAGTCGATCGCCTTATCGGGCAGATAACGGTCTGTGATATATCTCTCCGAGAAGACAACGGCTCTTCTGAGCACGTCCTCGGGGATGGTAATATTATGGAATTCCTCGTAATAATGCTTGATACCGCGCAGCATCTCCACGGATTCCTCAACCGAAGGTTCGTTGACGGTCACAGGCTGGAATCTGCGTTCCAGGGCTGTATCCTTTTCAATGTGCTTGCGATATTCGGTCAAGGTGGTTGCACCGATGATCTGCACCTCGCCGCGGGAAAGTGCGGGCTTTAAGATATTGGCAGCATTGATGCTACCTTCACCACCGCCTGCTCCAACGATGTTATGCACCTCATCAATGACGAGTATTACATTGCCTGCTTGCTTGACCTCGGTCAAAAGTCCGAGAATTCTTTGCTCAAACTGTCCGCGGAACTGTGTGCCTGCTACAAGAGCTGTCAGATCCACCTGATAGAGCTCCTTATTTTTTAGCTTATAAGGCACCTCGCCACTTGCAATACGCAGAGCAAGTGCTTCTGCGATGGCAGTCTTACCGACACCGGGTTCACCGATCAGGCAAGGATTGTTCTTTTGTCTGCGGCAAAGTATCTGGATCACGCGTGCAAGCTCGGTATGTCTGCCCACGATACGGTCAAGTCTGCCCTGCCTTGCGTGTCCCGTCAGATGACGGCAGTAGGTGTTCAGAAATTTATAGTTAGGAGCCTCGTCCTTTTTGCCTTCCTTTTTGGACTTTTTCTCTTTCTTTTTGGGCTGCTCTGCAGGAACGATACCGGAAGCATCCGTATTTTCACCGTCCTCACCAAACAGCTTGGGGAGATCTATGGCAGGTGCGCCGCCATCCTCATTGTCGTCCATTTCGGAAGGAAGCTGGCTGTTCTGGAACATGTTATTGAGTTCATCTTCCATATTCTCCAGTTGATCTGCGGAAAGGCCCAGCTGTCCGGAAAGATCTCCCAGCATATTTTCCATGGGAATCCCCATTTCCTTAGCGCACTTGATGCAAAGGCCCTTGCTGACCTTTTTTTCATTTTCATATTTGGTGACAAAGATCACCGCCACGCGCTTGTGGCAATTCGAACACATGACCATTTATTCAAATAACCTCCTTAGGTCGGTATATATTCAATCTTCAAAATTATAATAAACAGCGCTTTGTCCACCGCACAACAACACTTCATCATTCTCGCATATGAGCAAAGTTTTGCCATCGGTATGACATTCCGTCAGGGTAAATTGCATGTCGGCAGGTGTGATGCGTACGATGCCCTTTGCAGTCAGCAAGAACAGGTAATCTTCAGATAAAGATACCTGGCTGATGCCTGCATTAAAGGTCTGGTCCATTATCATGATGCCATTTTCGTCTGTTACGATCATACGATAGGTATCAGTAACTGCATTTACAGAAAAGACCATTGCAACATAGTTTTGATTTGCATCCGCATAGGAAAGCTGCATATCCGAATACTTGATCGGACAGATGACAGTGCCGTCATCAACGGATACAATATACGCAGCGTCATCTCCAATCAAAAGCAGTCTGTGCTGATCAATGAACTCAATACTGTAAGGAAACAACCCTTCAAATTTCATTTCTGCGCTTGTTTCCGATTGTCCCGGTACGGCAATGACCAATGTTGTCAAAAATGCACCATCCTTCATACCTGCTGTAGCAAACGCAATTCGGTTGCCTGCTTCATTGACATTCACACAAGTGACCTTTTCCGTGCGGTTATATCGGTTGATGAGTTCAAACCTGTCATTATACAAGCACACAACGCCTTCGTGATTATAAGACTCCGTTACCACAGCATAATATCCCGAGTCGGACATCGCTCCTGCAAATACAGGATAATCGTACTCTTCATGACGGACGCACACAAAGGAATTGTACACAGAATATCTCTTCTCTCCAATATCGTACATCAAAAGGTATTTGCCGGATCCTTTCAAGACAGGCTCGATATAATCGGGAGAAGTGTTCAGGGTCTCTCTACCCGTGGCCGTAAATAACTGTAACCCGGAATCTCCTGCCACTGCCAAACCTTTGCGGTACAACGTAAAGGTTTGATTACGCACAGAAGTTTCGTAATTGATCACATTGCCGGATCCTGCGAGCATATCGGATGCTGCGTTGATATCTTTTGCAAGATAGTAAAAATTCTCATAAGTGAATAATTCAAGATTGCATAGCATTGCTACACAGACAAAAACCAAAAGAGCTGCCAAGAAAATCAAAAACAGTGAATGATAAACGTTGGAAACACTGTCATAATAAGCGTTGCGTGGTGTCTGCAGCTTGACCTGCTCCCCACCGTTATGCAAATTCTGCACTCCCTTGCGAACAATATTCCATTTTTTCATAGCGTCTCCTTTGGAATGTGTTGATATGCAACGCGGTGCAAATAAAGTCCTTGAGCGGGTGCGGTCATTCCTGCTTTTGCTCTGTCCTTGGCATCGATCACACCGGGAATGTCATCGGGAGAGAGCCTCCCTTCCGCAACCGCGATCAGCGTTCCCGTCATGATGCGCACCATATGATACAAAAAGCCGTCTGCAGCTACGCAAAACTCAATCACATCGCCCTTTCGCTCAACACGCGCGTGACGGACTGTACGGACGGCATGTGCCACCTGCGAGCCCTGAGCCATAAAGGATGTAAAATCATGCGTGCCGCAATAATACTGTGCTGCTTTTTGCATATTGACAAGCGCTTTTTTATCGATATTTTTCGGATAGAACCATGCGCGCCCCTGTTCAAAAGGATTACGGCACGGAGAATTGAAAATGCGGTATACGTATTCCTTGTATTCTACGTCATATCTTGGGTGAAAATCGCTGCTTACAAACATTGCCTCATAAACCGAGATATCCTCGGGCAGATGCGCATTGAGTGCAAGCGGAATGCGGTCTACAGGGATCGAGGTTACAAGGAGGTCGGTTCCGCGCTTTGCTACGGTGACGCAAAACATATTTGCATGCACACCGCTATCCGTCCTGCTGCAGCCAACGATATCACAGCGCGTACCGAACAGCTCTGCACACGCACGCGTCAATTCGCGTTGCACGGTGGGCTGTTCGCCTTGCACCTGATAGCCGTTATATGCAGTTCCTACGTATGCCAAGCGCAAAAACAGCTTCATACTTTCCTCCTCGACCAATTTATAGTGTATAACCGATGTTCCAGTAATTGCAGGACACGATGCCCGCAAGTGCAATCACGCTGATCACAAGCACAACAACGTCCGCTGCGTGTAAACGCATGGTCGTCATGCGTGTTCTTCCGTCCCCACCGCGATAGCAACGGCAGGTCATGGCTGTCGCCAACTCGAATGCCCTTCTGAACACCGATGCGAACAACGGGATCAGAATAGGAATGAGTGACTTGATTCTTTTGATGAGATTTCCCTCGGTAAATCCTGCACCTCTTGCTTTTTGCGCTGCCATGATCTTTTCTGCTTCTTCCATAATGGTGGGGATAAAGCGCAGCGCGATGGACATCATCATGGAGAACTCATGCACGGGCAGCTTCAGATAACGAAGCGGAGCGAGCAATCTTTCCAAGGCGTCCGTCAGCGCGATGGGTGTGGTGGTGTAAGTCAACAGCATGCACGTACCAATGATCATGCAAAGAATACGGATGGCAATAAACAATGCGCTGTAAAGTCCTTTTGTATAAATCTCAAAGATCCAGAACGAAAACAGTGGATCAGTCCCTTCTTCTTTTGTCAGGAATATATTGATCGCAACCGTGAGTATCAGTACAAAAACCACAACCTTCAGGCTGCCAAGCACCGTTTTGATCGGTACACGGCTCAGCAAGACAAGCATAACGACCGATGCAGTCAAAAAAGCAAAGCCGAGCAGATTTTTGCACAAAAATGCTGCCACGATATACAGCATTGCAAGCACAAGCTTGATGCGCGGATCTAATTTATGCAAGGGAGACTTGACAGGATAATATTGTCCCAATGCTATATTTTTCATGAATAAAGGTTCCCTATATTACTTATTTCTTTTTGTAGGCACGCAAGAGCTCAGCCACTGCCTTGTCCTTGGTGCAGCAAGAGGCGTCGATTTCGATACCGTTTTGCGCCAGAATACGCATGACGCGTGTGATCTGCGGAATATCCAATCCTGCCTTTATCAAACGGTCGCTATCCGAAAAGATCTCGTCCTTGGAGCCGTTTAATATCACAGCACCGCGATTCATGACAATGATATCATCACAGTATTCCGCCATATCCTCCATGCTGTGGCTGATGATCAATACGGTCGCACCCGTGGTATCCCTATACTTTTTGATACCGCCGAATATTTCCGATCTGCCCGAAGGATCCAGGCCTGCAGCAGGCTCATCCAGCACGAGCAACTCGGGCTGCATGGCCATAATGCCTGCAATGGCAACGCGGCGCTTTTGTCCGCCTGAAAGATCAAAGGGAGATTGCTGCATAACCTCCGGCGTCAATCCTACGAAAGCAACCGCGTCTGCAACTCTCTTTTTGATCTCATCTTCTTTGATGCCCATATTTCGAGGTCCGAAGGCGATATCGTTATATACGGTTTCTTCAAACAGCTGATATTCCGGATATTGCATCACAAGACCAACGCGGAAGCAGATGCGCTGCCCTTTATACTTCTTATCCCAGATATCACAATCGTCAAGCAAAACCTTACCCTCGGTCGGCTTTTCAAGTCCGTTGAAAAGCTGTGCAAGCGTAGATTTGCCCGAACCGGTGTGTCCGATCAAGCCCGTGATGCTGTTATTTTTTACACAAAAACTGACGTTATCCAGCGCCTTGACCTCAAAAGCGGTGCCTTTGCCGTAATAATACGACACGTTTTGCAGTTCCAGCTTTGCAGACATTACACAAATCCTCCCGCTTCAATGATAATACGTGCGCACTCTTCTGGAGTAATACCGCACACAGAGATCGGGAAGCCCTCCTCGGCAAGCGCCTCAAGCAGCTGTGCGCATTGCGGCAGCTCAAGTCCTGCTTGGCGAAGTGCCTTTGCGTCTGAGAATACCTCATTTGGTGTTCCCTCTATTGCAATCTTACCGTCGTTGAGCACGACAACGCGATCCGCACGTACAGCCTCTTCCATATAGTGCGTAATAGTCAGTACGGTGATGCCATGCTCGCGATTCAGCTTTTCCATGGTTGCCACGATCTCCTTACGGCCAACGGGATCAAGCATAGCTGTGGATTCATCAAATATGATGCAATCAGGCATCATAGCAATAACGCCGGCGATCGCAACGCGCTGCTTTTGACCACCTGAGAGTCGGTGCGGTTCTCTTTTTGCAAATTCTGTCATGCCAACCGTGGCAAGCGCTTCATCCACACGACGTCTGATTTCTTTGGGATCAAGTCCCAGATTCTCGGGGCCGAACGCAACATCCTCTTCCACAACGGTGGCAACCAACTGGTTATCGGGATTCTGGAACACCATGCCAACCTTTTTGCGCAGATCAAACGCCATATCCTCGGTCATGTCCTCGGAAAGAACGTTGATCCCGTCCACCAATATCTCGCCCGATGCGCCTTCAAAATCATCGATGACAAGATTGAGCAGCTTGGCAAGCGTTGACTTTCCCGAACCGTTCCTTCCTAAGATCGCCACGTATTCGCCACGCTCGACAGAAAGATCTACACCGCGCAGAACGGGAATTCCCTTACCGTCCTTATCCGCGACGTACGAATAAGCAAGATTCTTAATTTCTATAAACGCCATACTCACCTCTGCCAACGGGAGCTTGCACCACAAGGCAGATAGCTGCCTGTGCGTGTAACCTTCAAGCCAAGCTCACCCGACTCCACGCGTCCGCCAAACTTGCGCTTGACGTTCAGATCAAGCAAATAACTCATGGTCATGGGAGAAAGACCTGTCGTATAGGAATTGATTAGGAAAAAGAGCGGTTGATCCGAGAGAAGCTGTGAAGCAAGTCCAACGAATTCATCCACACAATCCTCAAGCTTCCAAACCTCTCCGTTCGGACCTCTGCCATAAGAGGGAGGATCCATAATGATACCGTCATATTTGTTACCGCGTCTGATCTCACGTTCAACAAACTTTTTACAGTCGTCTACAATGTATCGAATGGGGGCATTTTCCAATCCCGAAAGTGCAGCGTTTTCCTTTGCCTGCGCTACGATTCCCTTTGCGGCATCTACGTGTACGACGGATGCACCCGCAGCAGCCGCAGCAATGGTAGCATCACCCGTATAAGCAAACAGGTTCAGCACCTTGACAGGTCGATCTGCCTTTCGGATCAGATCCGAGAACCAATCCCAGTTCGCAGCCTGCTCCGGGAAAAGTCCCGTGTGCTTAAAGCCCATGGGACGCAGCACGAAATGCAAATCACCATAGGAAATGTTCCATGATTCGGGCAGCTTATTCTTTACCCAGCTGCCACCGCCTGAAGAGGAGCGACGATATACGCCATCCGCGCGCTTCCAAGCGGGATGATCGGCCACACCCTTCCAAATGATCTGCGGATCGGGCCTGACTAAAATATATTTTCCCCAACGCTCCAGACGCTCACCGTCCGAGGTGTCGAGTAATTCGTAATCCTTCCAGTTTTCAGAATACCACATTGTGTTTCTCCAATCGGTTTATTTGTTATAATAATTCGCAAGTCTTGAGCAACCGCTGTGCGCATGGCAAACAGCAATGGCAAGCGCGTCCGCTGTATCGTCGGGTTTGGGAGGCTTGGGCAATCCTAATAACGTGGTGACCATCGTGATCACCTGCTTTTTTTCAGCTCTTCCGTATCCGACAACCGCTTGCTTGACCTGCAACGGCGTATACTCCGCTACTCTGATGCCGTGCTGAATACCCGAAAGCAAGATCACACCGCGTGCCTCTGCAACCGCAATACCCGTTGTGACGTTGGTGTTGAAGAAAAGCTCCTCAACAGCCATCTGATCCGGTTTGTACCGTTCAAACAGCTCGTTCATGCCCTGCCAGATCATTTCAAGTCGATCTTGTGTCGGTGTCCCGGCGGGAGTGTTGATAGAACCGTAACCCAACGTGCGAAATCTCACACCGTCATAAGAAACTACACCCCAACCAACGATCGCAAGTCCGGGGTCAATGCCAAGTATGACCATAAATCCTCCCATCGGCAATAAATTTCCATAATAATTCATTTTAGATTATACCACTATTTCTTTTCCGTGTCAAATACTATTTATTAATTTTTATTTTTTTATAATATTATCCGAATAATCGTTTACAAACGTTTCAAATTATGGTATAATAGGATAGATTATCTGCATTCGAAGACAAGCTCCGCAAAGCAGATTCAAAAAACGGAGAATCATTATGAACATTATCAAAATACAGGCAGGCGATATCCTGCACCTCAAAAAGCCCCATCCTTGCGGGTCCGCTGATTTTTTGGTCATGCGTGTCGGCAGTGTGGTGCGTATAGTGTGCAGGGGCTGCGGTCGCGACATGAACGTGGATCGTATCAAGCTTGAAAAATCGATAAAAAGCATCACAGTATCCGATCAGGAGCAAAAAACAGGAAAGGATCAAGTCGAATGAAACTCAATACAACCGTCAACAAGGACAGACTCCTAAAATCTAAAATCAAAGCCGCCAATATTTTCTCTGAATATTGGTATATTCTGATCGCCATGCTCATCCCTGCCGTACTTGTCTATTTGATGTATCTGGCACGCGGACTTTATCCGTTCGGGAACGGATGTGTGCTTGTCCTTGACTTGAACGGACAGTACGTATACTTCTTTGAAGCATTGCGTAATTTTGTGATCAACGGAGATACAAGCATCATATATTCGTTCTCACGTGCGCTTGGCGGCGAATTTATGGGCATTTACGAATACTACATTGCAAGCCCGTTCTCCTATCTTGTCTGTCTGTTCCCTGAGGACAGAATGTGCGAAGCGCTTCTGTTTATGTTCATGGTCAAGGCTGCATGCTGTGCAGGCACCATGGCGTTCTATCTCCACAAGTCTGAGGCACGCATCAACCGCATTGGTATTATTGCCTTTTCCGTCATGTATGCACTCATGTCTTATTGTATTGCACAGCAGAACAACACCATGTGGATCGATGCCGTCATTTGGTTCCCACTTGTCATGTACGGTGTTGAACAATTGGTGAAATACGGAAAGTATAAGGTCTTTGTCGTATTCCTGACGTTAACCGTTGTCAGTAACTATTATATCGGTTATATGGTCTGTATTGCCGTTGCTATGTACTTCTTCGCATACCTCTGGGGCTTCAAGCATTCCAATAACCCGTACAATGAAAGGTTACATGGAATCCGATCCTTTATGCGCATCGGCTTTTATTCGTTGCTTGCCATTGGTATTTCAGCATTCATTATTTTAACTGCTTACTATTCTCTGACCTTCGGTAAAACCGATTTCTCTGATCCGAACTGGGCGTTTGCATCTCGCTTCAATTTCCTGGAGCTGTTCTACAAGTTCCTGCCTTCTTCCTACGATACTGTCCGGCCCGCAGGTCTTCCCTTTGTTTACTGCGGAGTATTGACGCTGCTGCTTGTACCAATGTTCTTTTTCAACAAAAAGTTCAAGACAGGCGAAAAAGTGGCCTACGCGATCCTGATCACCATATTCGTTTTCAGCTTTGTGACAAGCTCGATCGACCTTGTATGGCACGGCTTCCAAAAGCCAAACTGGCTCAATAACCGCTACAGCTTTATGATTTGCTTCTTCCTGATCGTGATGGCATACCGCGCGTTTACCAATCTGCGTACAGTCAGCCGCAAGCCCATGGTCGGCATAGCTGCACTGATTGGTTTGGGCGTAATCATTCTGCAGGAATTTGCTCCCATGATCAAGGAAGATTTCAACGAATACGTTGACGTTCACGATTTCCAGACTGTATGGCTGACGATCGGATGTCTGATCGTTTACACCATTTTGGTTTGCGTCATGCCGCGTGTGCGCAATAAGGAGCTGATCTCCTGTGTGCTGGTATTCTTTGTTTGTGTTGAAATGTTTATCAGCGGTCTTTGCGATCTGAACGACCTTGACAAAGACGTTACCTTTACCAAATACTCCTACTACAACGACTACCTTGACACGGTAAGACCTATCATCAATACCGTGCAGGAAAACGATACCGCCTTCTACCGTATGGAAAAGACCTATCACCGCAAGCTCAACGATAACCTTGCGCTGCAGATCCGCGGTCTTTCCAACTCGACCTCGACACTCAACGCAGACACCATTTACTTCTTGCGTATGATGGGATATTCTTCCAAGTCACATTGGTCGCAGTATCAGGGCGAAACGCCCGTCAGTGATTCCCTGCTGGGTATCAAGTATATCATGACCGATAAGGATTATGATAAATATTACGGAGAGCCTTTATATGACTCTGATGACTATGACAATGAAACCTACGTTGTTTATCAGAATCCTTATGCAATGAGCATTGCATACGCAGTAGACGATGCATTTGCCGACTTTGCTTTGGATAATTATGAAAATCCGTTTGAGCGCATGAATGCCATGATCTCCATGATGCTGGGCGAAGAGGAAACGCTGCAGATCTTTGTTCCCTCTAAGCAAATTTCCATGACTACCAAGGACGTTACAAAGGGCTCTGCTGCCAAGCATGATCTTTATAAGGGTGACGGCGGTACGATCACATTTGAATATGAAGTGCCCAGAAACACCGAGTTGTTCGTGTATTTCCCCACCGTGTATTCCAGACAGGTCAATTTGACTGCTAACGGAAAATCTGTTGGAAAATGGGGCGACAACAATACCTGGAGAATCGTTTCGATCGGCAGCATTGACAAGAACGATCTTGTACTCAAGCTGACCATTAAGAACGACTACGATAACTTCTATTTGCTGCAGGATCTTGAAAAGCCCTTTATCTACACGCTGGATATGGAGGTGTTCAAAGAAGCCATTACCAGATTGCAGCAAGGCAACGTGCAGATCGATCCCGAAAATTACCGCGAGGATTATCTGCCCGGCACTATCACAACCACTACGGAAAAGCAGCTGATTACCACAACCATTCCCTATGATAAGGGCTGGCAGGTAACCATTGACGGTCAAAAGGTAGAAACGATTGAGCTTGCCAATGCACTGGTTGGCTACTATATTGAAGGCGCAGGCGAGCACACCGTGGAAATGCGTTATTGCCCCAAGGAGCTTGTGCTGGGCACGGGCATTTCCATTGTTTCGACAATCGGATTCTTCCTTCTGATCATTTTTGAAAAGAAGCTGCGCCGCATCAGAGGCTACGGAGAATTCTTCGGTATTCCCGAACCTGTTCCGGCTGTACCCAATCAAACAGATGCTCTTCCTGAGAGTGCAGCTGAAAGCGATTTGCCGACAAACGAATCGCCACAAGAATAAACAATACTCCCACGGGGCATGTGCTCCGTGGGACTTAAGGAGATTTTATGTACTACTATATAAGCGGCACGCTTGCGCATAAAAGCACAGGATTTGCTGTGATTGATGCAGGCGGCGTTGGCTACAAGCTGACAGTCAGCCAAAACACATACGACAGACTACCTCTTTCCGGAAATGCTGCAAAGCTTTATACTTATCTTGCTGTCCGCGAGGACGGTATTGAACTGTTCGGTTTTTATGATGAAACCGAGCTTTCCTCTTTCCAAATGCTTATCACCGTTTCAGGTGTCGGTCCCAAGGCAGCTATGTCGATTCTTTCGCTTCTCACACCCGAAAAATTCGCGCTGGCAGTTTGTACCGAGGACACCAAAGCTATTTCCAAAGCAAGCGGTGTTGGCCCCAAAACAGCAGCAAGAATTGTTCTTGAGCTTAAGGACAAGTTGATCAAAGAACGCGGTAACGATTTCGCATCAGCGCCCGACGTAACCGCATCTGCCAAGGGCGGTGCACCCGCGCGCGGCAAGCTGACCGAGGCGTTGGATGCGCTGATGGTGCTGGGATATCAGAGAGCCGAGGCAACCAACGTACTCAAATCCATGCCCACAGATCAGATGACGCTGGAGGAAATCATTCGCCAGGCGTTGAAAAAGTTGATGTAAGGAGGATGCGATATGTTTGACGAACAGGAATTTGATTTTGAAAACCGTATCGTTTCCACCGACTATTCCCCCGAGGATTCCGATATCGATTCTTCCCTACGTCCCAAAACACTGGGAGATTACATCGGTCAGGATAAGGCAAAAGAGAATCTGAAGGTATATATTGAGGCTGCTAAAATGCGCGGTGAGTCTCTTGACCACGTGCTGCTTTATGGCCCTCCGGGTTTGGGTAAAACCACACTTTCCAATATCATTGCCAACGAATTGGGAGTCAATATCCGCATTACGTCAGGCCCTGCTATTGAAAAGCAAGGAGATTTGGCGGCGCTTTTGACTAATCTCAACGAAGGTGACGTGCTGTTTATTGACGAGATCCACCGTCTTTCGCGCTCGGTTGAAGAAATTCTTTACCCCGCTATGGAGGATTATGCGCTGGATATCATCATCGGTAAAGGACCTGCTGCAAGAAGTATTCGTATCGACCTGCCCAAATTCACCCTGATCGGTGCGACAACGCGCGCAGGACAGCTGACCACTCCTTTGCGTGATCGCTTTGGAGTATTGCTCAAGCTGGAGCTGTACACGCCCGAGGAGCTGGCATTGATCGTACGCCGCAGCGCAGGTATATTGGGAATCGCCATTACAGACGACGGATCTTATGAAATCGCTTCTCGATCTAGAGGAACGCCTCGTATTGCCAACCGTCTCCTCAAGCGCGTGCGTGACTTTGCTATGGTCAGCGGTAAAGACACGATCGACTCCGAGATCGCCGGATATGCACTCAACAAGCTTGAAATAGACGAATTGGGACTTGACAATACTGACCGCAGAATGATGGAGGCTATCATTAAGTTCTATGACGGCGGCCCTGTGGGACTTGACACACTGGCTGCCACCATTGGTGAAGAGGCTGTGACCATTGAGGACGTTTATGAGCCCTACCTGATGCAACTTGGTTTCCTTTCCCGTACACCGCGCGGCAGATGCGTAACCAAATTGGCTTACGAGCATCTGGGTATTCGTACACCGCATGCACAAGGCAAGAACAGCGTAGCTAATCAAGTTTCGTTGTTTGATGAAGACAAATAAAACGCAAGGCTTCCCTTTTTCGGGAAGCCTTACTTTCACTCTTTTTTATTATTCAACGCAACGTAGTTTTTTTCTCTTTGTTTGATAAGTGTACATTTACTGTTTGCTGTGGTATTATGAACTCAACAAACAAAAGGAGGTTTATTATGAACACAACATTTGGTCAAAGACTCAAATATTTTCGCAAACTCAAAAAGTTCACGCAACAAGAACTTGCTGAATTGATAGGAGTGAGTACACAAGCCATATCAAAATGGGAAACTAACACAGGCATGCCGGACATTTCGCAAATTGTTCCTCTTTCGCAAGCATTGCATGTCAGCACTGATTCATTACTCGGGATCAGTGACGATTATCTTAATGATGAATTTGAAAAAGTTCTAAATGAATGTCTTGCTTTAGAAGCAATGAACCCCGCACAATGGCCGCCCGCACCCGAAATCGGTGAACAAGGCTATCGTATCATGTATGAATATTTTTCCAAACATCCATATCATGTGCGAGCAGCAAAATACTTGTTGGATATAACGGAGCTCTATTGGGGGCAATTCCCTAACTTCACCGACCAAAACGCCATGCTAAAGGAGTGCGAGCGATTTGCAAACTGTATTATTTGTTATGGAGATGATGCAGATATTCAAGCAGAAGCGCGTTTTTTGCTTTCCTCGGTTTTGACGAGAGTCGGAGATTTTACCCGTGCTATATCGATCCTTGAAAAACTCCCGTTTGAATATGGTGACCGCTATTATAGATCTGCGGAAATTGCAAAAATAGCAAACAAATCGCACATGGCAGAAAATTTCGGCAAAGAAAGCTTTACCAATCAAGCACGCTATTTGATCAAGAACGTCAGTCTCGTTGCATCACTTCCCAATAAAACAATTCAGCAGCAGATCGCTTATAAGGAATATATGCTCCGTATCATCGATGCACTGTTAAGCGGTGGAGACGTATTGCCCTATGAGCAAGTATATCAAAAGCTCATGCTTCTTACCAATCTGATGGAATTATACGCACAAACAGGTCGCTTTGAATTGGCAAAGAATCGTTTTTCAGAACTAAATCACTTATGTAAAGAATACTATAAAACCCTCAAAACAGCTCCCGTGGGAGAATCTTTGATGTTGCTGGATAACAGAATCAGTGTATTTGGAAATAACGACACGATCACGCCACGTAAACAACTGATTGAAAGTTGCTTGAGCCGTGCCATGAAAATCGCAGATGCACATATAGAGCTGAAAAGCTTAACGGATATACCATAAATAGAACAGAATTTTCATTAAAAGAAAGGGAGAAAGCCAAGTCTTTCTCCCTTATATGCATGTTTTCTTAATTAGCCAGCTCGATTGACTGTACGTACATGACGTCGCCTTCAGCGCAATTGTCGAAGAAATCAAAGCGAATGGCATTGACATTGCCGCTCCAGAAGCCCAGTCCCGAGACTCTGATCTCTGCGGTGTGGTACTCACCGTCTGCCACTACCTGTGTGCGTACTGATTTTCCGCCTTCAGCCCCCATCGTTGCGCCGGTGCACAAAAATAACTCAGCGTTATATGTATTTTGGCTGTTGGTGGTCGGTATCATATATGTGATCTTGATAGTAGTGTAATCCTCTGCCTTGAGTATGGGTGAGGACTTGGTATAGTCAATGGTCACATGTGGGTCAAATGCTGCCGCAATGGTCAACGAAGCCGCCTTTTGTTCCTCACTAAAGATGACGACAGCGTTATTGGTAGCTTTGAGCTTTTGCGATGTTGCTTGATCTGCGAATACGATCTGCTGCATGGAAACGGCTGCGCCCTCATCTTCAATGCGGTTATTGATATAATTCTTGTGCAGTGATTCGTTTGTGGCAAAGTCTTTGTTTTCCTTGAACGTGCTGCGGATCTGCTCAAGCGAGCCGGTTGTCATCAGATAACTGTATTCGATCGGTTCAAAAGAAACGATTTTCATGGTGCACAATGGTGCAACGTAGTTGGTTGCGCCATTCATTGAATCCTTGCTGCCGTTGTGGGCATGCCTGCCTGCAAGCAAGGTATCAACGTTCGGTACGTAAAGACCTATGCCGTAATTCGCGATGCTGTTGGTCCATGCGCACCATGTTTCCGTATTGCTGTAACGCAATTGGAAGGTGCAATCATCATGATAGGCTGCATCTCCCCAGAAGTTCAAATTCTTTTTAGTAGTAAGAGGTTGATCCTCCCAAGACTTTGAGCCTGCATAATAAGTGAAATCACCGAAATAACTCAAGGTATAAAATGCGGGAAGCTCCTGCGATGCATATCTATGCTCCCAACCGGAGAAATCCACAAAGCGGTTATCTACGCGAATGTAGTTCTCTTCAAGGATATAGGTGTTTTCCATGTAGCTGATGGTCAAATCACCGTCGTGGCCCCAGTCCTGCGGCTGTGCCTTGATATACAGAGAATCCTTGCCAACAACGATGTCAACAATACGGCTGGGATTGCCATGTACGTCACCGCCTTGTACAGGGTTATATGGCCACGGAACACCGTTATAATCCCCTTCTACGTAATCACCGTTGCTGTAAGTACCATAATAAGATTGCTGTACTAATCTACCTGTATCTGCTTGATTTATCAGATTTTCAATGCCTCCGATATTCTTTTTCAGGTCTTGCAAATAGCAAACACCACCGCCCCAGGAAAGACGAATACCAAGCTTATAATAATCGTTTTGCAGATAGTAGACCTCGTCTGCATAAACCTCGTATTCCTCTGTCTTGACATCGCAAAGAACGAGCGTTGCATCGATATCCCGACATGTATCGAAAGTAATAGATGTCAGCTCGGCTGCCTGTTTACCAGCCAGGTATCCTTGCACCAGTGCGCAAAATGTCTGTGTGCCCGCTTCAAGATAAAAGAGATCCTCAACAGTTTTGCCATCCAATTTATAGGTTACTGTACAATTGAGAGGCTCACTGGAAACGTAGCAAAGCGTCAAACGGTTAAAGCTATCGGCAAAGCGATCGCCAAGCGTCACGGTATATCCGCTTTTGATGGTAAACACGCCGTCTGCGAATTTGCTGTAGCCCATAGCATTATAAACCAAGCCGCTTGCAGTGGTCACCTCGGCAGTCGAACCGCTTTCGCTGACCTGTACTGTCTGTTCAAAATTAATCGAGGGTTTAGAGGCAACCACGTCCTCGGCGGGGACATCGGTCGTTACCTCAGTAGTTTCTTCCTGTTCGGTGCTTCCCTGCTCTGTATCTGCTTCAGTTGTAGGAGTATCGGTTTGCTCGGGGGTACTTTGCTCTTCACCCGTGCTGCCCGGATCACAGGCCGCAAACTGCAGCGACATGATCATACAAAGGCACAGTGCCAGCAAAGACAGAATTCTTTTTGCGTTCATGGGTAAAATTCCTTTCATAGGGAGTATTGTTTCTATTATACAACTTATTTATCTTTTTGTCAACAAAGGGCTGACGCTGCGCGACAGCCCTTGTATTCGTTTTTCAGTCTTTCTTTTTTACGATTAAAGTAACGCTAAGCATGGTAAGGAAAATGATCACGGGAGCAGCTACCACAGAACCGCAGCTGTTTTCACTCTGTTCTGCTTCGGTATTCTCTTCAAAACTCTGTACCTCAGAATTGCTCTCAGGCAACTGTGTTTGGGAATCGATAGTTTCATTGTCTTGAGTTTCTTTCTCGTCAGTTTCAGGAAGAGCCCCCAACAGCGCGATCAGATAATCATTTGCATATTGCTCAGCATCCTCAATCGTGCGGAAAGCTGCTAAGTAAGCTACGTCAAAACTACGCATTTCTTCGTCTTCAATATCAATGCCAACAAAGTCGCAGCGGATCATATTAACGCGTCCCTTCCAATCCAAGTCCCCGGTCAAATCTAAAATACCCATATACCAGCCCTCGCCATAATCATATTCGGCAAGATCCACATCACAACTGCAATCAGGTTGAGCGCCCATGACATCTCCTGCACTGTAATAGATCGTACCGTATTCGGCATAACAATTGCGGACTAAAGCTGCAATGACGGGAAAATCGGCAGCTTGATAAGAGATTGAAGATCGCGGTGAGAAGATAAAATAACCGGAACCGGACTTGGCATTCAGCTTGACAGTACCATCATCGTTGACAGCAAAATCGAGATTTGAGCCATTGAACTTATTGAACTGTTCCTTGTTAGCATTCCAGATCAGCGCAGGCTTGCCGGCCTCGACCGTGGAAGAATCAGCGATAGGAGCAAAATTATTCAGATTGTCCTCAGGCTCAGCACTATCCTCACCATACGGGATTTCCCCCTGGAACTTATTTACGCAGATCTCAATGGGCGTACCTGTTTCTCCGGTATAGAAGGACATGCCTACGTATGCACCGTCAGCACAATACTCATTAAGCACTTGGTCGGCATACCCGGTAGCGTCGGTGAATTCCTGTCCGCACAAATAAAACGCATACTTGCCATCCTTGTACTTAACAGAGAAATCGTAGACTTCATGGTTATCCTGATCGAAAGGAATACTTACCTGGAATTGGCTGAAAAGCTTATAGCCGCCTTCGTCATCCAATGAGAAAAACTGAGCGATTGCAGACCCATTTCCGGAGCCTCTGACAAGCACAGAGACGCCTTCACCGTATCCTGTCTGACCGGGAGCAAAAATCTCCTTACTGTGCAGCGAAAAGGATACCCAGTGGTCTTTATTATCATATTCACCGCCATATGCAAAATCAAGCACGGTAAACTGCACGGAAACAGAATTGCCGTTTCCATCAGCATTTGCTTCTTTCAAATTATAAGTCTTTTTTGTGTGAATATGGGTATAGGGCGTATTATTGGTGTAATCGGCAGAAACTGTCAACAAGCCCTTGTCGATCTCGTATCTATAACCGCATGCCGGTCTGTAGCTTTCGGGATCCTGATAATCATCAGCAGCGCGGGAGGTTACCCAGTCCCCTTCCACAATTGCACTTGTCGGCACTGCCAGTATAGTTGCAACAGAAAGGATCATCGCGCATGCCAACAGCATAGACATGAATTTTTTCATTTGTTTTTCTCCTTTGATCCAAATCAAACTTTATTTTATTATACCACTTTCATTAAGACAAGTAAATAGTAACATTTCACAAATCTATGAACCGTATTCATGTAATAATAAACAATGACTGACGCCCGGCGTCAGTCATTGTTTATTATAATCAGTCCTTTTTCTTTGTTACGAATGCAACGCAGAGAATTGCGACAAGTGCAACCACGGGAACCATAGCCATGGACTTACAGCCGCCTTCGCCAGCAGCGTCATCGGAAGTAGCTTCACTATCGGGAGTGCTTTCTGTGGGTGCATCGGTCTTAGCCTCGGTGGTGGGAGCTTCGGTGGTAGGCTCCTCGGTAGGCTTTTCGGTGGTCTCGGGCATCTTGCCGAGCAGTGCGATCAGATAATCCTTTGCATACTGAACCGCTTCCTCTTCGGTGCGGAATGCAGCAAAGAATGCAACGTCAAAGTTTGCAGATTCTGCATCGGTATAATCTACTTCTTTGAAGTCAAGTCTTATGCCGTTGATTCTGCCTTCCCATTCGGGATCTTCTGTCAGGTCAAGTACAGAAAGCCCCCAACCTTCGCCAAAATCATAATCGTCGTACATGATGTCCATCAGACAATCGGAGTTAGCACCCAGGGTTTTGCCGGAATAGTAATACATCTGTCCTTCAAAATCTGCGCAATTTCTGGTCAACGCAACAATGATCGGGAAATCGGAAGCCTCATAAGAAATATCATTCTTAAGATTGAAGCTGATGTAAGGGCCGGTGCCGGTTGCTTTCAGAGATACAACACCGCTTTCCTGAACGGTATGGTCCGCATTGGAAATGGAGATCTTATCATAGTACTCTGCCTTGCCATCCCAAATAACAGCAGGCTTGCCTGCAGGTACGGTAGAAGAATCAGCGATCTCTGCAAAGTTCTTGACGTTTGCTTCGGGCTCTGCACTATCTTCACCGAAAGGAACCTGTCCCTGGAATTCGGTGATAACGAAGGATGCGGGAGTTTCGGTCTCGGTGGTCATCAGAGTGATCCCGAGATATGCACCTTCAGCGCACTGCTCGTCAAAAATTCTGTCCAAATTGCCATCGGGATCGGTGAACTCAGTACCGCACAGGTTCATCACGTATTTCGTGCCGTCATGCTTGATAGAGAAAGAATATTCTTCTTGGCCGTTATCATTGAGCGTAGGGCTGATCTGGCCGGAGATGAAGAGCGTAAACTGATTGTTCTCTTTATCGGAATAGTGGGGTTGACCGGTAGCGGAACCGTTACCCGCACCGCGGATCAGAATGCAAAGACCGGAGCCGTACTGAGGGTTACCCTGAGATACCGTGGGTTCGCTGTTGAGCGTAATAGCTATCCACTCGTCCTTGTTATTGTATTCACCGCCGTATGCGAATTCCTGAACGGTGAATTTAACGGAAAGCGCATTGCCGTTTTCATCAGCGTTGGGTGCCTTCAGGTTATACGCATTCTTTGTATGCGCCTGTACATAGGGGTTGCAATTTGTAAAGTCGGGAGCGATGGTCTGGAAGCCTTCAGTTGTATACTGATAGCCTGCTGCGGGAGTATAGTCGGTAACATCCTCCTCGTAGGCGTCACCAGCTCTGGAGGTTACCCAGTCACCTTCAACGCCCTCTGCACTTGCAGGAACGGCCAGCATGGTCATGGATGCGATCACCATACTCATTGCCAGTAATACTGTTAAAAATTTTTTCATGTTTATTCTCCTTACACGACTTTGATCAGTCCTTTTTCTTTGCAACGTATGCGGCACCGAAAAATGCTAATAATGCAACGATGGGCGCAGCCAAAGCCTTACAGCCGCCTGCTTGCTCTGCGTCGGTACTGACTTCATCGGTAGTTGTATTCTCTGTGGTTGGAGCTTCGGTATCGGGCGCTTTTGTTGTGTCCGCTTCGGTCGTCGGGTCTTCAGTGGGCTGCTCTCCTCCGTTCAGATTGGTCAGATAGGCTTCCGCATACGCAACCGCCTCCTCTTCTGAGCGGAACGCACCGTAATAAGCAATTTTGAAGTTATTATACTCCTCGTCGGTCAGATCATCTGCCGAGAAGCCAAATCCAATACGTATGGCGTTAATTCTGCCTGCCCAAGCCTCATCTTCGGACAGATCGTAAATGCCGAGCGCCCATCCTTCTCCGTAAGAATGGGTATCCAGCTCCATAGAGTCACTGCATTCCTCTTTGGCAGCCAGTACGCCTCCTGCGCAATAATAGATCACTCCGTCGTTTGCATAGCAATCCTTTGTCAATATTGCGATTACGGGAAAATCAGCCGCCTCGTAAGAAACCTCGGATTTGACACCCATAAACAAATACGGTGCTAAGGTCTGTGTGGTCAGCTTGACGGTACCGTTATCCAGTATCTCATAGCTGCCTCCTACCAGGTCGATCTTATTGAAATCCTTACAAGTCGAATCCCATATTACTGCAGGCTGGTTTGCTTCAACTGTCGCAGAATCTGCAATGGGAGCAAAGTTTTTGACGTTGTGCTGGGGATCTGCGCTGTCCTCGCCAAAGGGCACCTCACCTTGGAAGCTACTGATCAGCATAGAAGCGGTTGCTCCGGATACACCCGAATGCATAGTAATGCCGAGATAAGCGCCTTCTGCACACGTTTCATCAAGTAAAGTATTAAGATATTCATCCTTTGTTTCTGTACCGCAGAGGTTAAAAACGTAACCTGTACCGTCATACTTCACGGTAAAAGTATAAATCTCATGTCCTTCTTCATCAAGTGGAATTTCAATGTTGGGAAGTGAAAATGCAGTAAAGCCTTTACCGTCCTTGTCTACGTAATGATACTGTGCCTGAGCCTTTCCCGGGTCAAGTGAATTGCCGCCCAGATTGCGACGGATCAGAATACATAGTCCTTCTCCGTTATCCACAGAGCCTTGGTTTACTTTATCCTGATTGTTCAACGTGATGGAGATCCATTGGTCTTCTCCTGTTTCCCCTTCATAAGGGTAATCCAGAATGGTAAAGGTTAACTCGATCGCATTGCCGTTGTCATCATTGTTCCCTTTAAGATTGATCTTGTTTTTGGTGTGGACTTGCTGATACACCGTGCTGTTGGTATAATCCGCTGAGATGGTCTTGAAGCCATCCGGAGTATACTCATATCCTGCTGCAGGTGTTGCGTAATTTTGTTCATCATCGTAGTCGTTGGCTCTTCTTGAGGTGATCCAATCCCCTTCAACTACTGCACTTGAAGAAATGCTCAACATTGCAGAAGCACCTAACAGTAACGCAATTGCAACAAGCGTCGAAATCATTTTTTTCATAACGTTTTTACTCCTTCATTCTTTTTCACGCGTTTGCGCATTCCGATTATAGCACGGTCATATGAGAAATGTAAATTGACGCTTTGAACGAAATTTTTTGGGGTATTCATGTCTGATAAACCATCATTTCAGTACAATAATCAATCAAATGGATCAGTATTGGCGTGACAATAATAGCACAAAAGGGCTGTCGCAAGCGACAGCCCTTTGTAAGGTTGAATTATGTAATTCAGTTAAGAATTAGTCCTTCTTCTTTGCAACGAATGCAACACCCAGAACAGCGATCAGAGCAACGATAGGAGCAGCAATGATGTTGTTGCAGCTGTTGGTCTTCTCAGCATCGGTGGTTACTTCCTCGGAGGGAGCCTCGGTAGTACCGTTGGTCTCGGGAGCCTTGGTGTCTTCCTCAGTGGTAGCCTGAGTGGGAGCCTCGGTCTCAGGCTCGGTGGTAACAGTGGGATCAACACCCAGAGAGGTCAGATATGCTTCGGTGTAAGCATATGCTTCTTCAGGAGTACGGAATGCGCCGATGAAAGCAACATTGAAGTTGTTGTATTCAGCATCAGCAATATCTTCAGCGTTGAAGTCGAAGCCAACGCGCAGGCTGTTAATTCTGCCGTACCAGCCATCTTCATCGTACTCGGAGAAGTCCATGATACCAAGAGCCCAACCGCCATCATAAGCGGTTTCTTCGATATCCCAGGTCTCGCTGTAGGTATTCTCTGCAGAGAGGATGGGACCTGCGCAGTAGTAAACGTTACCGCTGTTAGCCCAGCAATTCTGAGTCAGAACTGCGATGTAGGGGAAATCCTTAGCTTCGTAGGAAACCTCGGACTTGATACCAAAGGTAATGTAAGGAGATACGGTCTCAGTCTTGATGTTAACAGTGCCGTTATCGTTGACGGTGTATGTACCGCCGGCAACGTTGATCTTTCTGCAGTCTCTGCAAGTAGAATCCCAAAGAACTGCAGGAGCGTTAGCGGGAACGGTGGAAGAATCAGCGATAGGAGCCTTGGAACGGAGGTCCTCTTCAGGAGCTGCGGAGTCATCACCTACGGGGATGTCACCCTGCCACTCGGTGATAGCGAGGGAGATCTTAGTGTCCTTAACACCGGTCTGGCAAACAACGCTTACGTAAGCGCCCTCTGCGAATACTTCGTCAAAGTGAGCGTTCATATCAGCGTCAGCAACAAACTCGTGACCGTTAACAGCATAAACGTAACCGCCGTCAACATACTTTACAGTAAAGGTGTACTCTTCCTGGCCCTTGTCGTTCATGGGAACGTCAACCTGGGGGAAACCGGTAGCGGCAGCAAAGTTCTTGCCGCCCTTATCTACGTAGAAGGGCTGAACCTGAGCGGAGCCATCGCCGGCACCACGAATCAGGATGCAGAGGCCTTCGCCGTAATCAACGGAACCGGGAGTAGCAACGGGCTGGCTGTTCAGTACGAAGGAAATCCACTGGTCCTTCATTTCGCCGCCGTCATAAGCGTACTCAAGAACGGTGAGCTTCAGGGAAACGGAGTTGCCCTTGCCATCGTTGTCTGCCTTCAGATTCAGAGCTTCCTTGGTGTGAGCCTGAACGAAGGGGGTGTTGTCAGCTGCATACTCGGGGGGATCCATAACGAAACCGAGCTCAGCATCATAGTGGTAGCCGGGTGCGGGGCAGAAACTTGCCTCGTCCTCATAGTCGTTAGCACTTCTGGAGGTTACCCAGTCGCCTTCCATAGCTGCAGAGGTAGGAACTACCATTACAACTACCAGGGACAGGACCATCAGAGATGCCAGCAACACGGAAAGAAATCTTTTCATGATGAAAGTTCTCCTTTGATAAATAGTATTATTTGTCGCAGGTTATGCGCAGTAACATTATAGCACAAATGTCAAATTTCGTAAATAGGCACATTCACCAAAAAGGTGATAATTTTACTGGTATTGTGGCACAAAAGAATTCACCTGTACTTCACAAATTCACCTTATAACAGCATTTCATAGTAATAAATTGGCAAAGCACTCCAGCCATGGCACAAGCTTGCGGCATGACCGAAATCCCGCAGGCCTATGATGGTTTCCCAAAAAGTAGTCGCGCCATTGCGCAGCATATGGAAATAATCCCTGTCGATCTCATCCAGAATAACCGGTGCATACACTTCCCTGTCATACGCTAACAGCGCGTCAAAGCGGAAGGAATTCATGCTCAGCGTATTGGGATGTACCGTGTATCCGCAATTGTCCTTGCCGTTAGTAGCAAGAATGCGCAATATGTTGGTCTTATCAACGCCTTCGGCTGCACCGCACAGCATGCAAAGTGAATTGGTCAATACACTGTATTCGCCTCTGCAACGCGTGTCAAACGACTCGAATAGCTTGGTTTCCGTATTATAAAACTCCTTGGCAAGTGCAAGGTTTACGCCTTTTGCAATTTCAAGATACTGCTTTGCCTCGGCAGATTTATCAAGTGCTTGGCAGATCTTGGCCATATGCTGCAGAGCAAGGGAGAAAAACGCATTGATGGGAGCTTCAATATAGCGGTTCTTTTCAAAAAACGTGCCATTCATACCGGGAGTCCACTCATAGAAATTCCAATAACCGCCCTCACCGTAGAAGTTTTCGATCAGGCCGTTATCCTGCAGTTTGCCTATAAATGTTTGAATGATGGTATCAAGCACCGGATAGCATTCCTCGGCCAGCGTGATATCTCCCGTGTGACGGATGTATTCCTCCATTTGAATAAAGTAGACGGTTGAGAAGGACGGAATAGGAAAATCCATGCCTGAGGGATAACAAATCGACAAAATGCCATCGGGGCGCAAGCCTTTGGAAATCAGCTTGAGGTTTGCGCGCGGAAACTCCTTTTCACCAAAGGCGTAATAGCCGCACAGCATCTGATTGCGCGAGTCCATGCAGTAAAGCGCCTGTTCTCTCCAAGGGCAATCCTCATAGTGCTCGTGCATGCACTGCAACAGTGTATTTGTACAGACCTCGTAGATGGTGTTCTGCAGCAAATTGCCTTTTTCAAATTTCTTTGCTGTTACGGGATACAGCGTAGGGCGCAAACCCGCATAATGTACTGTGAACTCTGTCGCGTTGACAAAGAACTGCACGTATCTGCAGCCAAAGCGGCGGAAGGTGTGAAGGTATTGATTTCTTCCCTTCTTGGCTCTGTAATCCGCAGAAAAACCGCGGATCGAGGTGCGGCATCTACCGTCTGCCAAATGCTCACCGTAACCGATCTCGATCTGACAGTCGTGCGGCACCTCGATATCGAAATCCAAGAATCCTGCCCACTCCTGTCCGAGATCCACGACAAAGAAAATTCCCTGTGCAGCATCATCCGTTTTGAAATGCACCGGATTTTCAAATCCGGAAAATCCGCGGATGTCCGAGATCTGCTCGGGATAGCGGTGGCGAATCGCTGCATGCTGCATCATGATATCGGGACGGTCATGCTTTTCCACGTAATCAAAAAGTCCCTGCAGGCAGATCTGTGCCTGGGTTCTGGGCGCAAGCTCCAGCATTTTGATGGGGCGAAGCGTAAAATCGGTTGAGATCATGGGCATCAGCACGCTTGGTGCAAAGCCGTCCGAAACGTCCTGCTCGATAAAACCGTCGTAGGAGGTGTAATCGTAATGGTAAGTATAACCAAGCTGACCGGAAATGAGCTGCTTGACGTGAGAAATATAATCGCGCGACAGACGCGAGAGCGTTTGCTCCGATGAATAGCAGATGGGAGCATCCTGCTCGCAAAGCTCAAAGATCACACCGGGGTCACCGTGAATATAGGTCTGCGTGTCGTCACCGTAGTACCACACCACGATAACCAGTCTGTTTTTGCCTGCTTTGACAAATTTGGTCACGTCCACACGGTCGCAGACCTTGTAGGTGGGATAGTCTGCATACTGACCGAATGCGGCCAGCTCTCCGTTGAGATAGACGGTATAGTTGGAATCGGCAGCGATGGTCAGCGTGTAGGGGGCTTCGCCCGTGGCGTCAAATTCCGCCACAAAATCCGCAAATTCGTCAGAAAGGATCTCCCCTGCTTTCCATATCCATTTAGCTTTCAGAAACATGATCTTCCTCCGTTTTATAGTATTTTCCTTGATACAGGTTATTTTGATACATTATTTTGTCTACGTCATTGACCACAGCCGTTTTTCTGCGGCTCCAATCGGGCGCGAGCAGCGCGTCGGGCGCACCGTCCCCGGTCAGACGCGCGATCACGGTATCGGGTGGCAGCAGCGTCAGAGCCTTGGCCACGACTTCGGTGTACGCCTGTTGCGTCATGGGGGTATATTCACCCGACAAATACATATCCGCCATGGGGGTGTTTTTGATGACGTGCAAAAGGTGCAGCTTGACCTGGTTGGGATGCAGGGCCGCCACGTCACGCACGGTCTGCAGCATGGTGTTCTCGTCCTCACCGGGCAGACCGAAAATCAGATGGATGCAGATATGGATATTGGCGCTTGCAGCACGGAGGGCGCTATACCCGGAAACAAATGCCTCATAATCATGTCCGCGATTGATCAGAGATGCGGTTTGATCATTTGAGCTCTGAAGCCCAAGCTCAACTGTCAGATACGTGCGGTGTGCGAGCTCGGCAAGATACGCGACCACGTCGGGCTCCAGACAATCGGCACGCGTGGCGATATTCAGCCCCACAACACCGGGGTACTTGAGTGCCTGCTCGTATTTTTCGCGCAGTACGTAAAGAGGCGCATAGGTGTTGGTGTGCGCCTGAAAATATGGAATGACCTTGTCGGTCTTCCATTTGCCGCTGATCAGCGTGTGAGATCTTTGCATCTGCTCCAAAATCGGCACGTCGGGAGGCGGGGCGAAATCACCGCTGCCCTTGTCCGAGCAATAGATGCAGCCGCCGTGCGCGCATTTACCGTCAATGTTGGGACAGGTAAAGCCCGCATCGATAGGCAATTTTGCCACCTTGCCGCCAAAGGTGTTTTTCAGGAAATAGTCGTAGGTATAATAGCGTTTGTTGGTATCGCTGTAAGGATACGGATTGGTCGATGCCTGGGTGACCTTTTTGCTCATGCGCTCACCTCGCTTTCTTGCTTTTATTATACAGACAAATTTCGCAGATGTCAAGAAAAAAGAAAAATCCCCACCGGGCTATAACGGGCATAACTCGGTGGGGGGTATCATATTTTTATTCAACTCACAGGAATCAAATCAGCCAGTTCTTCCGGGAGTTCAATCCGGATGCCATTCCAAGGGGAGTGATATATTTGAGCACTTAAATTCTCTTTAGACTCTTCAGATTCCGGATATGTGGGATCAATGCAATATAATACCATTTCATACTTGCCATCTTGTACAACAATATTCGAATCCCAAACAAGGTTTTCATATTCGGAAAAATGAACACGGATACAATAACACTCTATTTGAAATCCGGTACGTACCAAATCGTTACGTTGTGCTCCTAGTTCTATATAATCGTGTGTATCCAAACTATTCTTTATTTTAGTCATGAGCGCGTCAACTTGTTCATCTGTTAACGATGCAATTCGTTCATCGTAACGCGTTTTCCCAATTTTGCGCATATCGCTGTCTTTATTTGATACTGCTTGCCGTTTATATATTTCAATGCTTTCAATCTCATATGTCAGTATTTCCGGATTGTCAAAGCCCATAGAACGATGCTTCACAATGTCATAATATGTAATCTTATCAAAAATCATATTGTTTTGAGCAACCAAATACTTCTCTGCAGGAACGCCTTTGATTGCTCTGAAATAGAAAGCCATGCCTCGAAAATTGTAGTATCCATCAGCGCTATTTGAATCACAGGAAAGAAAAGTCAAATTTGGATCAGCATAATAATAATTCTGCATACAATACTCATTTGTCATGTCTTTCGGATAGTTTAGCTTAATATATCCGCATGATGTCATGCAAGGTAATATTAAAATGAGAATCAATATCATTATTGTTAGCTTTTTCACGAAATTCCCTCCAATCAATCATTTTCTAAAGTTGCACACAGATTATTTAACCAGTGTTCTATAATGGTGGAAGTACTGATTAAGGTCATGTGTCCACCATAATAAGCGACAGTACTCGCCGGATAACTGTCAGCCAATGTGGCGCTTGACCTTAAAACAAAAGAATCTCCTTGTACTACTGGATCTTCTGAAAGCAATATTGATCCTACAGCACTGTAATCTCTAAGGATGTATTTATTTGGCATTAAATTATAGACATACTCTCCATTTGCATTTTTCTCTCGACTAATACAATGGAAATAATGAGATGTGACGAAATTTGAGACATGAACGCCAGAAATAAAAGTAGAATCATGGAATGTTTCCGCTTGTGACATAAGATTCGCTTTAAATCCCGGGAACTTACTGACAAGAGTATCTTTTGTAGAAGCATAAGTTGATAGTTCGGTTATAATTGGATCACCAATAATACGATCTTGCTGTGTAGACAAATATCCATTATTTGTAAATTGAAAATAATACTCACTTGGGAATGTTTCATACACACTTGCATAATTACATATAAAATTTTGAATTTGATTGCCAATAAAGTTTAAAGATTCAACGATATTCTCTACATTGGCAATGGGGATATTGCCGATAACAAAACTAACATCCTCATTATACCAAATATTTGCAACCTCGGGGAGCCCCAACAACGGGCTGGCCATATAATAGACTTGCTCTACCTTTTGCTGCTGTTCCGTTCCCATTCCTAAATAGCCGGATGCAACTAATCCTCCCATGCTGTGCGCAATCAGTATCACTTTATCATAATCGTTCTCCTCTATGAAGGCATCTAATCTTTCTGCGGAGTAGCCATTAGAAAGTCTCCAATCATAAGAGAACAGCTCAATTGAATATTTCGATGTGATTGCTGTTTTTGAATGTAACATATCCATTAAGGTATAATATACATCACCTGTACCAGCAGTTAGCGTATATTCATCTTCATCAAATTCTCTGGGGAGTTCATAAGGCATTTCTGAATCCTTATCCATGTATATATATTTTTTTGTATATATGTTATGTTTTGAAGTCCCATTATCATTGCACCGGAGGGTATCATAAAATGCATTGGTAAAATCGGCTACTAATGCAGTAGTTATTATTACACCATCACCCACTATTGGAGTGGACAGAGTATATGCACCAACTAATAAAGCAACTTCCTCTATAGATAAATTTGTGTTTAGTTCATTCAAAACCTCTAGCACTTCTGTACTGAATATCGGTGCACCTTCTTTAAAGTAAGTGTGTCCTTCTCCAACAAACAATTCACTACCCAAACATCCTGGAAGAACTATAATAGCCTTTTTCTCAACCGTTACATAAAATCTCTGTTGAATACCTGTAACCTTATGTGTAACAACAATTTGTGTTGTTCCTCTTCCTACTCCGTTGACCACTCCCGTGGTTTGATTTACCGTAGCAATACTTTCATCAATCGCATCGTACACAAAATCGGTAGTGGAAATAAAATTTATTGCTCCACTTGGATTGTCGGGATAAGGTGTGAGTGATACCATCTGCACTTGCCCGGTTTCTCCATATGCCAAAGTAAGATCTTCAAAACCAAAATCTCCCAGTTCCACATAGTCAGAACACTTAACTATTCTCCATGTACCATTAATATAACTCGGATCTGTTAAGATTTGACCGGTACCAACGTTAGTAATCGTATACGTCGTAGTACCCAAGCTGATTGCCCATTTTTGATTGTCCGAAATTGTTCCATTGGATGTATTCATTACAGCGCTCGTCAATTGTGTTCCTGTCAATAACTTACCGGGTACAGCTTCGTTTTGTATTGTAAAATATCCATCCGGCAATTTGGTAAATATCCATTTGATATTATCCCCTAAGTCACTGACTCGACCGGACGCAAACCCAACAGTGTGTAATGCGTTTAAAGATACTTCGAGAAATTTTCCGGTTGAAGAGTTGTTTAAATAATAGTAGTCTTGATCAAGTGGAGGACTATTAACGATAACACTGTTGATCGGCTCACTGTCTTTATAAATCTTCCATCGTTGTATCGCAGTAGGCTCTCCCGTACACTGTGTAATCGAAACATATCCTTCCGTCGCAGCTTCCGGATTGGAAATATATGAACTCGTTGCTCCGACAGCCGTCATCACATATCTCATATCCGATGCCAGCACAATCTTGAAGGTATTGTAGCTGTAAGGCACGATTAACCAATCCTGCTTTATATTGCTCGGCACGTTTGTTGTGTTATACATTACATCCTTTTGGTTGGTCGTATTGTCGCTGATATATGCTCCGCCGCTGTTTGAAAATGGAGTATATTCTATTTTATACGTTCCATTCGTGGCGTTTTGACGCAAGGTCATCAATCTATAAGATGAATTTGTGGTAGATTCGGAAGCATGCAGCACGAGATTATTGTTTCCGGACAATCCACTATTGGGATAGAGGTACCCTGCACTACCAACATTCTTTATAGTAATTTCGTCATTTGCTGCAAGCCCTGCGGGCAAGTTATAGCCGTATGTGATAGTTAAATAAGGTCTGGCTGCTGTTTCTGTTGACTCCATGCTGTGAATCGGGAACACCAAAGCGGACGTACCGTTTGTATCACAATGTAATACAAAGGTATTTCCTATTGCACCGGAATATATATCACTGATAGATTGTGTGATGTCAAATTCCATAAACATGCTAAGACTTGTCGTTGCAATCGTTTGACTGTCAAGCAGATACGGCATTAATGCGTTATAATTTCCTATCAATACGTTAAAGCCGTCCTGCACCGTGCCAAGCGTCACTTGCGCACTCGAAGTTTGTGTCGTGGTGGACTTCACGTTCAATTTGGCAGATATGATCGGCATGGACGGATCGATATTCGGGAAATTTTGAATTTTTAAAACAGCATATCTTTCATTCTGCCCTATGGGATTGAAGCATAAGAATTGGCTGGTGTAATATCCGGAGGCATCGTTTCTCACAACGTACGTATCCATGATAGCTGCCGTATAATCATTTGTCGTCACCGCAGGATCAAGCATAATGGGATACTCGCGCTCGGGGGCGTTCATCCACTCGGCATCGGGAGTATACGTGATCGTGCAGGTGCCATCCTGTTCTGTCAACGTAACTGCAACATCATACGAAACCGCAAAGGCAGCATCTACCAGATAAGGTGTACTTACATGATACACCATTTGCCCAGCATTGTCAAGAAAATCTACGCTATTATCGTCATTCAGTACGGGCGCCAGCGCGCCACAATCCACTTGCATGGAAAAGGAAGTGATATCCGTAGGCGCCGTGATCAGAATATCTTCCTCAATCTTATTCATGGAAACGGAATACCTGACGGAAACGTTTTGCGCTGCTCCAAAAATGTCCTCATAGATCACTTGATTGGATGCAGACGGCAGGGCGAATGCATCGGGATCGGTCACGGGAATTTTGGAAACAGAAAATGCAGCTTGTGCGGTTTTTATACCGCCTTTCACTTGCACTTCCGTATCGGCAGAAGCAGAAAGAATAATGTTGCTGCTTCCAACAGCAGCATTCAAATCATACGTACCGGCAGATACACTCATAGGCTTTGTCCCGGTCAAACTCCAGGACAAGCTATAATCACCGGATTGCATGTTTACAGCAGGCACATTTGCAGAAATTGCACCGGCAGACATCACGCTTGCATCCGACTTTGTACCGGGCTTTGAAAACGTGGTTTTGAAATTACCGCTTTGGCTTTCATACGCCTGCGCAGCATTGTCACTTGCCAGACGCATATCTACGTCCACCCATTCGCCCTGCTCATTCTGATAATGCACGGCTTCGGGGTAGGTGACGGCAACAAAAGTACCGTCGGAACAATAGTAATGCTTTTCAAATTCCGTACGTTTTGTATTGTCTTCGGCCAAAACGTAAACGATCTCATCCATTTCGGGCCGTACAGTAATATTCAAAAGATCTGCAAACACTGTCAAGGGTATGGAAACAATCAGCATCCATATTGCGAGTACAACCGTCAAGTATCTTGATGTTTTGTTCTTCATAGCTTTCTTTCCTTTCTTAGATTAATCTTGTTTTCATAGTTCTCTTGGTCTTGTGATGAGGGGACGAATCACAAGACTCCGCGAAACTCAAAGTTAATTGTAATTAAATTCTTCAGTAAATTCAACCGTATCTACAACTCCGGTAGTCCCATAAAACTTTACGGTAATTAATGCCCGATAATAACCGCTTCCATCGACCGCAAATGATTGAGAAAACGTTCCGTTTAAAAATATGGAAGAATCCTTCCATTCGTTGTTTGCGCAGCCAATGTCAACATCTTTCCAAAATGTCAAAAGAAACCGTTTTTGAATTTTTACGGTTACATCAGCTCTGAGAAATGTAGAAGACTTCCCAAAATAATCAATTATTATGTTGGCTACGTCGTTTTGTACATAAAAATATACGTTGCACTTATCAACATTTAAGTGATACGGGACAATATGGTAATTCCCTGTCGCTGCGTGCACAGGCTGTGGATACGCACACATGATAAAGCATGCTAACAAAATTATGATAGCTTTTCTTAAATGGTTATTCAGTTTCATCACTCCCTTATATTTGATTAGAGTTCCCCTCTTATTTTCCCTCTGTACATATAAAGAGTTATTTTTCCATTTTTTCTTCAAAAAAGAAAAAATAATTTTGTAAACTAATTATGAACGACAAAAGCAGACGGCATGAACCGTCTGCTTTAGATATTAAGATTATTTTTTTGGATGAATACTGTCTATGATTTTCAAAATTTCTTCAATGGGAAGGCATGTCATGTCGTGTATGTCCAAGGCATATTTTCCATCTGTCCACGTGTATGATACACTATTCTCATGTTTTACGCACAATATCTTGCACTCTTTATGATTCAGAATACTGTAATCGCTCAGTTCTGCGTCATATTGAATTCCAACATTCAAATTATATTGTGCAAAGGTTAGTGTTTCTTCATTCTCGTTCATCCATCTATAAGATATATCACCGGAGTTATATCGCTCTCGAATCAATTCATATCCCTCGGGTATATAGCCAACCTCATAATATTCGGTAACGATTGGTGAGACTTGCTCCTCGGTAAACTCTAAAATGATATATTTCTCAAAGACCTGAATTAATAAGTCCCTGATCTTTTCTCGGTTTGCGTATACGGTCAGTGAGCCAATGGCCAAGGCGGCTGCCAACAGCAATGCTGCGATCACGCCTTTACGCGCTGCTTTTTTCTGCATAGACTTGACGTCAAAGCCCAATATTTCGCTCATTTTATCCATATGCGCGTCCGAGCAGCGCACCTGAGCTTTGCTGGCGGAAAGCTCGCGCTCATAACGCTCGCTGACGCCCTGTATGATGGCGCGTTTGAGTAAAGCGGCTTGATCCTGCATTATGACTCCTCCTTTTCCAATATTTCGATCAGCTTTTGTTTTCCGCGTCGCAGGCGCGTATATACCGTGCCGGACGGAAGCCCTAACAGCCTGGCGACTTGCTCAACCGAGAGTCCCTCTGCATAGCACAACAATAACACCGTGCTGTACTTGGGGTCCATATCACGTATGACTGCCACGACCTTGGTAAATTGTTCTTGAATTTGTATTTTTTCGGCAAAATCCCGCATGGTTTCCGTGTCTGGATACTCCATGTCCTGCTCACTCGGCAGCTCTTGTTCGGACAATATTTTGCTGATTTCATGCTGCAAGATCGAGAAAACGTATGCCTCAAGTTCCCTTTTCTGTTTGTCAAAAGGGACGGCGTGCGCGTAACGTACAATGCAAAGAAACGTGCTTTGCACGGCATCCTCGGCATCAAGCGCAGGATTGTTCCGTTTGGCTGCAGTAAATGCGCGCATTGCCAGTCGCAGCATTTTTTTATGATACTTCTTGTATAATTGCTCGATATGCGGACGGCTTTGCTCATCCGCGATCATCATCAAAAATGTCAGCACCGTATCCCCCCTTTCACAAATATATTATCATTTTACCACGGTACTTCTCAGATGTCAAGAAAAAGCGCGACCAATGATGTAAGGCCGCGCTTTTACGCTATTTTTTATTCTGCCAGCAGCTTTTCAAGTGCTGCGAGTCTGACGCAGACGGTCAGCACGTTCATCGCACTTGTCAAATTTTCAAGTGAAGGGTACGTGGGAGCAATACGGATATTGGAATCCGCAGGGTCAACCCCGTAAGGATAGGTTGCGCCGACCTTGGTCAGCACCACGCCCGCCTCCTTCGCCAGTTCCCCTGCTCTTTTGGCCGTGCCGGGCATGACGTAAAGACTGACGAAATAACCTCCCTTAGGATCGGTCCATCTTGCAATCCCCTTATCGCTCAGGTCGCGTGCAAGCGTTTGCTTGACGATATCAAAGCGCGGACGCAGGATCGCAGCCTGCTTTTGCATGATCGCTTTGATATTTACGGCTGTGCCGAAATACTTGACGTGACGCAGTTGGTTGATCTTGTCGTAGCTGATTGTCTGGACGGTCATTTCCTTCTTGGCGTGATCCAGGTTCGCATCGGACATGGCCATAACGGCAACACCCGCACCGGGATAGGTGATCTTTGAGGTGGATGCGAAATAGAACACACGATCTTCGTTACCGTACTTGCGGCACAATGCAAAGATATCCGCCAGATGATCTTCCTGGCCGTAAAGTGCATGTACAACGTAGGCGTTATCCCAGAAAATGCGGAAGTCGGGAGCAGCGGTTTTCATGCTTGCCAGACGCTCTACGGTTTCATCAGAATAAATGTATCCGTCGGGGTTGGAATACTTGGGATTGCACCAAATGCCCTTGATAGAAGCATCGGACTCGACCAGTGACTCAACCATATCCATATCGGGACCCGTTTCAAGCATGGGGATCGTGATCATTTCAATACCCATCTTTTCACAGATCAGAAAATGACGGTCATAGCCCGGAGAGGGACACAAAAACTTGATCTTATCCAGCTTGCACCACGGTACAGAGCCTTCGGTTGCCGTACCGTACAGCATACAGCGGCACATGGTATCGTACATCAAAGTCAAGGACGAGTTGCCTGCGACGAAAATGCTGCTTGCGGGAATGCCGAGCAGATCGCCAAACAGCTTTTTGGCCTCAGGCACACCGTCCAGCATACCGTAGTTACGGCAGTCAAAGCCACTTTCGGAAAAGCACGCATCGTGATCAATGCAGGTAAGCAGCCCGTCAATCATATCCAACTGCTCGGTGCAGGGTTTGCCGCGCGAAAGGTCAAGCGAAAGCCCCAAGTCTTTGATATCTTTATAAGCCTTTTGCAAGGTTTGGTATTCGGCAAGCAAAGCCTGCTTGCTCATATCTGTATAATGCATGTCTGTAAAAAACTCCTATTTCAATTCAACTCACCCATTATACCACGCAACTTGATATTTTGCAATACCTATTTTGAATAATTATCAATAATTATTGCATTAATTATCGGCATTCTGCCCATTTTTCCAAAATCCCGCAATAATTTTTGCAAGAGTTTGCGCGTCGCTTGCAAAACGGACGTCTTCCCAATGCGGCGGGAACAGGTCGATATAGCGTTGCTCTGCATATCTTTGGTCAAGCAAAACCACGATTCCACGGTCGGTATCGGTTCGTATGACGCGTCCTGCGGCCTGCAGCACGTGATTCATGCCGGGGTACACATAGGCGTATTCGTAGCCCATGCCGTTTTGATCGGCATAGTAGTCGCGGATGATGTTACGCTCATCCGAAAGTCCGGGAATGCCAACGCCTACGATAATGCTACCGATCAGTCTGCCGCCCGGCAGATCCACGCCCTCGGAGAACGAGCCGCCAAGCACACAGAATCCGATCAGCATGCTTTTGTTCTCTGCCGAGAAAGCGTCCAGAAATTGCTCCTTCTGCTCCTGTGTCATACCACGTTTTTGCACGAGTATCGGTACATCGGGATAACGCGCAGAAAAGGCTTTGGCGACCTTTTCCATATAGGAATATGATGGGAAATACACCATATAGTTCCCTACCTTGCCGCAAATAGATGCAGCGATATAGGATGCTGTCTTTTTAACAGACTTATCTCTGTCCTCGTATTTCGTGCTGAGTCCGTCCGCAACAGCCACACACAGATTTTCTCTCGGAAACGGAGATGGGAAATTGACAGACACTGCATGCTTTCCTCCACCCAACGTTTGGGCAAAGTAAGCAGGCGGCGTCAGCGTGGCAGAAAACATGATCACTGCCTCTGCTCCTGTATTACATGCGTCCAACTGACGACTGGGATCAAGGCAAAGCTGCTGCAGCGTCACGTCTTCTCCCTGCACGGTCAGATACGTTACAAAGCCTGCGTCATACAGCTCAGCTGTCGACACGTAGGCCCGCAGCTCTGTATAAAACGCTTCGATCACGTCGTAAAGCGCGTCGTAGGCGTGGTTTTTCAGCCATTTTTCAACGTTTCCCGCAAGCTGCAAAAGACATGCATTGATATCGTCCAACGGCTGGCGCGAAAAATAATAGCCTCTTTGCATGCCGTCCTCACCCGTATGCATGTTATCACGGCAGTAGCTTCTGACCGTATCGAACACTTTCATGGTATCCGCGATCTTTTTATATAGGGGTTCGCTCTCCGGTATCATCTCCAAAAGCATCGAGAAGGACGCGCTGCGCAAAGACGAGGAGAACATATCTCTCGCTCTATCAGTCAGGTTATGCGCTTCGTCGACAAGAAGTACGTATTTCCCGTTATTTTCCACGAAATATCTGCGGAGCTTGACAGCAGGATTATACACGTAATTATAGTCGCAGATCACGATGCTGCAGAATTCCGAGAGATCAAGCGAAAGCTCGTAAGGACAAACGCCGTACTTTTCCGCAATGCGCGAAATAAGCGCAGGAGTATAACCGTTCTGGTAGGTCAGCAGTTCGGAAATGGCATGCATGATCTTTGTGTGCGAAAGGCTGCGCGGACAATTATGCTTACAGGTGCGCGAATTATATTCATCGGCAGGACACATCTGCTCTTTTGCGGACAAAATAATGGTGCGTAAGGGCGCACCTACGTCAAACAGGCGTTTGGCTGCCGCAAAGGCTTCGCGGCGCGTGCTGGATTTTGCGGTAAGATAAAACACTTTATCACATTTGCCCTTACCCATGGCGCGCACAGACGGATACATGGTGGATATGGTCTTACCGATCCCCGTGGGCGCTTGGATGAACAATCTCTTACCGTGCATGATATCGCGGTAACATTCGCGCATGAATTCTTCCTGTCCCTCTCTGACTTCGGGATACGGGAAAGCAAGCGCGGCTGCACGCGGCTTGACGTCACGGTTTTGCTCAATACAATTTTGTATATAAGGCATTGCACGGGAAAGCAGCGAGGTATATTCCTCCTGCAGGCTTTGCACAGTGTACGTCACGCTGCAGCTTGCGCTCTCTCCGTTTGCTGTGACCGAGATCTTTCTGAGCGTGATGCTTGAGAGCTGTTTGGCACTCGCCAAGAAAAATCCAAGACAGCGCTGGCGTACGGGAATGCTTTGCATCTCATTCTCATCCGGCAGCTTGGATGTACGGTGGCTGTGATCGATGATCATGCTTTCGCCATTAATCTCAATGCCCTGTGCTATTCCCGTCACCTTGATCAGGACACCTGCAAAGCGACAGGTATGCTGTAACTTCACGTCAGTGTAATATGCACCGGCCCTTGCGACCAGCTTGTCAGTATCACATTCTGCACTCGGCTCTTCCTTATAGTTGCCACGTCCGAACGCAAGCGCGCAAAGCTCTGCAAGCGCAAGCTCGACAGCACCCGTCTGCTCTTGATATCGCATCCTGTCACCTCCCTTGGGTATTTGTTCCATTATATCACATCTAAGGCTGCGCGTCAATCAAAATTACCATAATTTTAGGGGTACACAAAATCCAATTCCTCGCTTATAATGTAAGTATGAGAGTTATAACCGAAAGGAATGATATACATGGATTTGATCAAGATCAGCGATTCAAAGCTTAAGATCATGTTGACTTGTACAGATATGAGCAATTACGACTTACATAATGACAGAATCAGCTTTGCAGATGCACACGTCAGACGTGTGCTCCGTCGTTTGTTAGCAGACGCGCGGGAGCAAACCGGTTTTGACAGCGACATGACGCGGCTATACGTACAGATGTACCCAAGTGCAGACGGTGGCTGTGAGTTATTTATATCCAAGCTGGAGGAACAAAGTGAAGGTATGGAACCTGATGCAAGTCATCACCTGCCTGTGCCATCATTGCCTTCTCCATTGATACAAGGGCGCGCACTGCGCAAAACAGAAAGGCACGGAAGAGATATGTGTGCTTATTCATTTTTACGCCTGAACGATCTGATATGCGTATGCAAACGACTTATTTCAGTAGGTTTTTCCGGAAAAAGCAGCCTTTACGTTGACAAAAAGCATGTTTATTATCTTTTTTTGCGTGATTTTTCCACACCTTCTTTATATTCCCCTGATGAATATTGCTTTTTGGCCGAATACGGTGTTCGCGAAAATGCAAGGATGTTACAAACATATATCGGTGAATACGGACAGTTGATCTGTGCTGAGAATGCCGCGCAAACTATGTCAGCATTATAATTTTTGACAAGCTATTGCAATCTCGCTGAAAATTTGCTATAATAGTAGCATGAAAGCGAGGTGTTACCCTTGACCTGGGATCAACTTTATCATACATGCTGCTCATGCCAGGGCTGTGAGCTTGCAAAAACAAGGACAAATTGTGTTTTCGGAACGGGAAACAAAGAGGCAGATATTCTGTTTGTGGGCGAAGCGCCCGGTGAGCAGGAGGATCTGAGCGGCACCCCCTTTGTCGGCAGAGCGGGACAGCTGCTCGATAAATATTTATACGCGGTGGATATCGCACGTGAGGACGTTTATATTGCTAATATTCTCAAATGCCGCCCGCCCAAGAACCGTGATCCTCTTCCCGCTGAAGAGGACGCTTGCATTGATTATCTGCGTGAACAGGTGCGTCTGATCAAGCCTAAGATCATTGTCTGCCTTGGCAGAATTGCAGCAATGCGCTTGATCAAACCGGATTTCAAGATCTCCAAGGAGCACGGTTTGTGGTTTGAGAAAGGGAACTTTGTCATGACAGCGGTCTACCATCCCGCAGCGCTTTTGCGTGATCCTCGCCGCAAGGAGGAAATGCTCTCTGATATGCAAGAGATCAAGAAAAAACTGGATAGCTTAAAGGATTGACGCATATGAATTACGATTTTTCTTCTCTGTTGGTTGTCATTATCGTCATGTTTCTGATGTTGGTCGTGGGCTTCTTTGGCCGAAAGATCGGTTGGATCGATGACGTAGCCTCCAAAAGGCTTTCCACGCTGATCATAAAGATCGGACAGCCCATGATGATCATTGACGCGCTTGTCAACGTGGAATATACAAATGACAATCTTAAGCAAGGTCTTTTGATCTTGGGTATCGGCTTCTTTTTACATTTTTTGATGGCTCTGATCGCATTTCCCCTCTGCCTGCCCTACAAAAATCTTGACGAGCGCAAGATCACCGAGTTTTCGCTTATATTCACCAACTGCGGCTTTATCGGCTTGCCTATCTTAGGTGCGTTATTTGGTGATATCGGTAAATTTTACGGTGCGTTCTACCTGATCAGCTTTAATATCTTCATGTACATATGGGGACTTATGATCCTCGGGCGCAAGCGCGACGATATCCGTATGACACCGAAAAAGGCGTTGATCAATTTCGGTTCAGTTCCCTGCGCGATCGGTGTTGTGCTGTACCTTTTGCGCAATCCCGCACTCAAGAATCCACTCATCGGCACGGTGGTGGACGACGCATTTCTGATGCTGTTTGCTAAGCTTGCCGCACTTTGTCTTCCCATTTCGGTGCTGATCACAGGTGCACTACTCGCCACAAGAACCCCGAAACAACTTTTTTGTTCGGGCAAGATCTATCTGTTTTCACTGCTGAAGCTGATCGTGATCCCTATACTGGCTTTTTTGATCTGCAAGCTCTTAGGATTTTCGGATGATATCGTGATGTTTTCAACCGCCGTCACTGCACTTCCTACGGCTTCGATCATTACCATGTTCTCCGAAACCTATGACATATCTCCAGGATACGCTTCGCAAACCGTAGGTGTGTCCAGCATGCTATGTTTGGCTACGCTTCCCCTGATGCTGACGCTTGCCGATTGGGTGCTGAAAATTTGGTAATATCCAATAAACCTTTATCTATAATCACATACCCCCGACAGATATGAGTCTGTCGGGGGTATCTTTTTGGGACGTTATTGATTTTCTTGCTCAAGTGCGCGGAGCAAGAATGCGCGAATATTGTAAAGCTGATCGTCATTTCTGTTAAAGGTTACTGTGCTTGTAACAACGTGGCTGACAAGCTCATCGGTATAAGCTTCGCCCTTAACCTGCTCCAGCATGGTAAGCAGCTGATATTCTTCAATGCCGTCACGAATGTTGAGCAAACGAATTGAAGGTATGGGATCAAGCTGATTATACGCAGAGCCGGGATAGATCAGAATACCGTCACCGGGGCCGGTCTTGGAGAAAGGACAACGCATACTGTAGGTAGTGTTTCCTGCAACGTCATAGTAAGAAACGTGCCAGTACAAAAATCCTGTGCTTCCAAGCATGTAGTTTGTCCAGAACATTGTGCGGCTTTCTGTTCCGTCGTTAAACAGGAGAATATTCTGGTAGGGTGCAGTGTACGTAGGCTCACAAGAAACGTAATTCCAAAGCTCTGATCCCTGTGCCTGATAATTTTGCATACGCTCGTGGAATGAGCCGAGAGCCTGATCCACGGTCGAGGTCTGCATGTATTTTTCATTATTGAACGAGGAAGAAAGATCTCTGGGCGTGGCCCCTGTAAAGTTGGGAGTCCATACGTTGACGTATTTGGACAGATATTCGATCGAATCCTTTTCGTTAGTCACCTTATATTGGTCATACCAGCTCGGGAACGCTTGCGTTTTATCCACCGAGTTGAAATTAAACTTGGTAAAGTCTATCGTGCGTTCCATGGGAACCATCATACGGTAATTCTCCCAGCCCCATACATCACGCAGCATGTCTGCTTCTCTTGCTATAGCCATAACGCTGAGCAGACCTGTGTTGTCGTATACCGTTTCGCTCGTACCGTCAGGCCAGCCAATAGGACGCCATCCGCGCGGCACACCGGGTTCATCCTGTCCGTAATAGAACATTTTAGGCGCTATGATCGGGTTATCCTTCAAAGAATCATAGTGTTCCTTGTTTAATACTCTGACTGTGGTAACGCGCGGGTTTTCCATCCATTCGGTACCCAACATGTTATAGAAGGTCAAACTACCCGTAAGCGTAATACGGTTCTTTAAGAAGAAATCAGCGATTGCTTGCGCGATTTCCACGTCGGTGTAGCGTGTAAGATCTGCATAATTGTTATAATGATGCATGTAGTTGGAAACGAAATCCCAAAGAGTAAACGCGGTATCAAGTGCGGTTTCCTCGGAAAGCGTAACGTCATACACGTAGGTGTAAAGGTTGGCCATCTTTATGCACTTGCCTGTGTCTGCATCATACACCTCTATGGTAGCCTTGTAAGCACCCGGAGTGGTGTCCGCATTGGTTTGCGCCTGTACGACAAAGCCTCTGATCGACTCACGGAAAGGATACTTTTCATGATTCCAGTTGGATCCGGAGAATGGGCCAAGAATGATGTAATTACCAAAATCAACCTTGCTGTTCGCATCCATGCCAAAGCTGCCGTGTTCTTCTCCGTTGCCGCTTGCAATATAAGAATCATACGGAACCACAGCATCGGGGTATACAAGTCCGGCAGGGTAACCAAAATGTGTCAGATACCCATCTTCTACGTAGTATTCCACACCAAGCTCGGTCTGCAGTGTCTGTCCCTGTTCGTTTTCAAAATCCGAGATCTTGATTGTCACCTTCTTTGAGGTGGGTGAATACAGGAAGAACTGACAGCCTTCTATCTCGTTTTTGCCCATCTGAATGGTATAATTCTGTGCGCCGACGTCTTTGCCGGAGGTATCGTATCGTGAGATTTTTTGTGTCAGATGATCAAACCAAAGCTTAACGGTTGCATCGTCGTCGGGAGCAACTACGGTTTCATGCTCGGTGATCGGATCATAGTCGGTGATCTCCATAGATGAGCCGTAACCAAGACCGTAAATCTCTTTAAGCGAAGCGCGAAGATCATCAGCAGCAGAGGATCTGACTGTAATTTTGAGTTCACAGAAGCAGTAAATATCACCTGTGTCCAGATCCTTGATCAACAGATGAACCTCCTGACCGCTCTCAAATCCGGCAATTGGCAGCTTATATCTGAAGCCGGTTGCATTGGTTTGTCCCTCTTTTTTGGCTGCCTTTTTTACTGCGGCCTCTCGTTCGACCGCTTCGACGTTTTCGGTGCAATACTGCACCTCGTTGTCAACGCCTATACGCCATGCAAGCTCGAAATTCTTGATACTTGCACCGATCCATCCGTAGATTTCAAAGGTTCCGTGATCCTCGTCCACCCACAGATCGTTGTCCGAAAATGTCTTGGCATATTCCTTTTGTGTTACGTCATTCTTGATCGAGTCAAGTCTGACCTGACCGATCTTGGTTTCGGAATCTTTCCAAAAGATATTTAGGCAATCCCCATCATCCTCGACTGTCGGAGGAGGATGGCCTACAGGATCTGTTTCAGCCTCGGTTGACGACTCTGTTTCGGGCTCAGTCTCTGTTTCAGGTACTGCTTCGGTATCCGTCGTACCCGGATCATTTTCGGTTTTCGGTTCTGTTTCAGTACCCTTTTCGGGGTCTTTTTCATTCTGGGTCATCGTGGTGGAATCCTGCTCACCCGAAGGCCCATCGGGTGTGGTGCAGCTTGTAAGCAGCATCAAAGCGCACAGACACAGTAGAAACGTTCGTATAAGTCGCGTTTTCATCATCAGCACTCCTTGCGTTTGATCATTTGTACGTCAATTTATTATAACATAACTTTTGGAAGAGTGCAAGAGGAAAAGCGGATTCCGCTTGTGTGAAATATTCGTTCAGTAGCGTTTATTCATACATCTGAATGGAATTGTTTTCTGTCAGAACCATGCCGTCTGTGCAATAGATAGCAATTCCTTTTCTGATTGCTCCCGGGGCTACATCTATTTCTAACCATTCTTCCACGGTTCCCTCATAATCGACTTTCCACAAAAGAGTTCCCGGAATCAAGGCGTTGCTTTCGATCGATTTCACACTTGTCGGAATGGTGACACTTGTGAGCCATTCGCAGCCATAAAACACATGACTTGGCAATACCTCAATAGGCTGACCGAATACAATATCGCAGTCGATTCCGCTCTCTCTGAATGCAGACGCGCCAATCTTTGTGATCACAGTAAGCCCTTCGATTTCATCAAGATTCGAACATTTTCTGAACGCCGTCGCTCCGATTTCAGTCATATTTTCACAGACCTTGACATCATTTAACGAGTTACAACCGTCAAACATACTTTCCGCAATATGCACAAGCGCTCCGAGATCTGCTTTTAAGAGCTCCGTACACCCGTTAAAAATATCCGAGCCCATATCTTCAATGTTATTGGTAAACTTTACTGACGTCATGCCCGTACAAGACGCAAAGGCCTCATCGCCGATGCTTATAACCGATTGCGCAATCGTCAGATTTCGCATAGCACTACATCCATAAAACGCTTTTTTACCAATAACGGTTATCCCATCAAGATCGATCTTTTTCAGCGAGGAGCATCCTTGACACATGGATTCCGGTATTTCAGACAGATTCAAGGGCAACACTATGCTTTCCAATGCGCTGCAATCAGCAAAAGCGAACGCACCTATCGCTGTCACGGAATCCGGTATGGTAACGCTGCGTAATGCGCTTTGCTTTGCAAATGCATTTGCATCAATGCTTGTCACAGCAACACTGTTGTAATCCTCGGGGATTTCAAGCTCCGATTCCTGATAATCGTCCGTTGTCCCGACTACCGCAAACGTACCGTTCTCATACCGAAGAACAAGTCCCGGCTGCTCTACGGTTACGATCTGCCCCTCTGTATATGCAACTGTATGATCAACCGATTCCGTTTCAATTTGTGATTCGATTTCTGTTTCGGATTCATCATCCGATTCGGACTCCGTAGATCCCTCACCGATAATGGCGTCGATTTCTTGCTTATGATCAAGATAGTATTGGTACATGCGTCCAAGCAGATCACCAAGACTTTGATTCATATTACCAAAAAGTCCGTCTGTATCTGCCTGCATTTTGTCAATGACCGAATCCTGCGTTCCCGCACCGAGAGCAATAAATACACTTTCAGTAAGCGGCCATTGTACCCAGTTGAGCTGCAGTTTTTCTTGTGTAGCAGGATCATCCGTCTGATCCAATGGGAACAGGATCTGATCTATGGACTCTGCAACGTAACCGTCTATCGCTTCACGATTACGATAGTATCCTACGGGAAGTGCGACAAGCAGCAAGGTAAAGACAAGCGCGAAACACGCAGCGCTTACCAATACTGTACGATAGCTCTTTTTGCGCTTGCGAAGCAAAAATGATTCATATCTGTCATACTGTTCTAAGTATTTTACGTCGATCAGGGAGATCGCATCTATCATCAAATCTCTGTTCATACCGTAATACCCTCCTCTTCCAGCTTTACGCGTAGCGATTTTCTGATGTGGGCAATGGCTCTGTTGATTTTGGAACGATGAACGTGTAAGACCTGTGCGATGGCACCGATGTCCTTGCCATAATAAAAGCGGCTGATAAAGACGTAACGGTGCATCTCGTCAAGGCTGTCCAGATACTGTTCCAATATATCCGCAAGCCTGATTGCATCGCTTTGCCCATATCCCTGCCCTTCTTCGCTGACCAATTCTTCAAGATCACTCAAAGATACAGCTTGACTGATCCCTTCTCTTTTTTGGCTGTGCTTATTTCTGTACAACAAAAGAGAATGTCTTCTGATAATGGTGGATAAAAAGGCTTTGAGATAATCGGGACGGTGCGGCGGCATGGAGTTCCATGCGGATACGTAGGTATCGTTCAGACACTCCTCGCTGTCCGGTTCATTTTGCAAAATGTTTTCTGCTACTGTCAACAAATATGCACGGTACTTGCGATCTGTATATTTGATGGCGTCTTCATTCCGCGCCCAATAGAGATCAATGATCTCTGTGTCACTGATCGCTTGCATGTTTTGATATTGCATATGTGACCTCCTTTCTGTCGTTTCACCTATATAGATACATTTTTTTGCAAAATGTCCGCTGTTTTCAAAAAAATCTTAAAAAATTTTGAAAGAGCGTCCTACACGAATGCCTGACGCTCTTTTTTGATGTTATAATGATTGGCACGCACTTATTCTTGAGTTTCTGTTTCTTCGGTGGTCTTTTCTCCGTCAAACACACATGCAGATAAGTCAACAACATGACGCGTGCCGGAAAGCTCTCTGTAAAAATCAGCGCGTGCGGCACTCTTGTAAGGGATCAGCCAAATATCACCGATTCCGCAGGTCATAGCGCTTAAAATGTTCCATCCGATAAAGCTGAAATCCAAACAGAACAATCTCCAACGGTAGCCGTCCATCATTTCCTTAGAGCGCGTAATGGCTTCGTTGGGGCCTATTGTGGGATCATCCGCAAAGATGTACGGCACCATGGCATAGCTATAGCTTGCAATAATACCCGGAATAATGAATAAAAGTGACCACAAAAACACGTATAGAGTTTCCAGCAAAGCGGAAAGACCGATGTTTTTCCATGAGGGAAAATACTTGAATAATGTAACAAGATCAGGCGTTTTTCCGTCAATGAGATCTAAGTTAAAGCACGCATACCCGGTTCTGATGATCGACGAAAAGAAGGTCCAAACAAGCGACCACACCAACACAATAGTGAAAACAATGACAAAAACGCCAACGAATATCGCCAAAAAGGCAATCATCTCCTGATCCAATTCACCTGTAATAGTATCAGAAGTTCCGTCATTGGAAGAATTGTTTACGTTATTCAAATTGATCTGTCCGGCATTGCTGCCCACCGTAGTTGCGCCAAGCAAGGAGGCAATCAAACCTGCCAGAATTGCCCATCCCCAATTGCCGCTCAGAGCATTTCTTGCTGCTGCTCTGAAATCAGCTGCTCTTTTTTGCATATAAGACTCCTTTCATGGGCTTACATATTGTGTATGCCCTGTTGTTTTTTCATGGTTCTATCATATCACATTTTTTGAGATAATGCAACACTTTTATTGTATTACAATCTCTCCGTCGGTACATTGAATAATGATGCCCGCTTCAATGGCGTGATCGGCTTTTACGATACTTTTCCACTCAGCAACAGTACCGCGGAATTCGATGATCTGTAGCTGATCGTTATCCTTAAATGCAGCGTTTTGGATTTCTTTGAGCGTATTGGGCAAAGATACGCTGATCAGATCTTCGCATGCGGCAAACGCATAGATACCGATACTTTCAACGCCGTCAGGTACCGTCAGAGTGGCAATTCCCGTACCGTAAAAGGCTTGCGACTCGATCTCGGTGATCCCTTTCGGAAATACCAGATCGTAGTTTGAAAGCGTACCTCTGAATGCTTGTGAGCCGATAAACTCCATGCTCTCAGGCAATTTCCCCAAATTCAAATTATAGCACTCAAAGAAGGCATACGTTTCAATCATTCGGACACTTTCGGGGATATTAACCGTCTGCAACGCGGCACATCCCATAAATGCGAAAGATCCTATGATCTCCAGTCCACTCGGCAGCTCAATGCTCTGCAGCGATTGGCACTTTAGGAATACGCTGTCGTTGATTGCCTTCAGATTTTTGGGGAGCGTGACGTGGCTGAGCGCATGACAATACGCAAACGCACTCGCTCCGATCGTTTCCACACTGTCCGGAATCACGACCTCGACGATCTGTTCACAATAGGAAAAAGCGTAATTATCAATCGCCTTGACAGGCAGTCCTTTGAAAGCTTCCGGAATGTTCAGAACGGTTTCTTGCGTGTTTTCAAGACTCTTGACGACGTAATTACTCTCGTCCTCGCTGAGCACAAAAACAAACGTGCCATCGGATTCGGTCACGTTTGTCGATCCGCCATCCTCGGTGATCTGCTCGGTTCCGAGGTCCGGCATTGTTTCGATTTCGGTCTCGATTTCGGTCTCCGTTTCCCTGTCAGTTTCGGTGTCAATCTCGCTCTCGGTTTCGCTTTCGGATTCACGTTTGTCTATGATACCGTCGATCACGTCCTTATGATCCATATAATACCGATAAAGCCGCTCCAAGAACGCGCCAAGGCTTTGCATGAATTCCCCGGCAAGACCGCTGTGTTCTCCTTGTAGATAATCAATCGCAGAATCCTGCGTGCCTGCACCGAGCGCTTCAAAGAATTTTGCTGCGATGGGCATCTTTGTCCAGTCCAAAGGCAATTCTTCCTTTTCAATATCGGCATCCTGCTGTTTATCCAACGGGAACAGCACGCGATCCACAGCCTCCGCAAAAGCGTTGTCAATGGTCTCTTGGTTGACAATATACACCACAGGCAGCGATGCAACCAGTAAAGTAAAGGTCAGCAAAAGCGTTGCTGCAGCGATCAACGTCCTTCGGATCCACGCCCTTTTCTGCCGCTGTAATCTTTTTTGCAAAGCGCGTTCGGTCTGCTCGAAGTCTGCAAGATGGGATTCACTGATATATCCAACTGCTTCTATCAAAAGCTCTTTTGTCATATCCTATACCCCTCCTTTGCAAGATACTCACGCAGCGTCTGTTTAATAAGTGCAATTTCGCGGTTGACTGTGCCTCGGCTGACACCAAGTATGGTTGCGATCTGCTCAATCGGCCGTGCATAAAAATAACGGCTGATAAAAATATACCTTTTTCGGTCATCCAGCGTAACAAGGTACTCATTAATCAACTTGCCAAGATGCTTTGAGAGCTCACTGCTTTCCTCTGCGTTGTCCTGATCCGGATAATCACCAAGATCATCAAATGAAACGGATAGCGCAGGAGGGACCGATTTTTGTGTATGTTGACTGCGATAAACGTCTATGGCTTTGCGGCGCATAATAATACATAAGAAAGCGGGCAGCACTTTCGGTCTGTGCGGTGGCATGGAATTCCAAGCACTGATATATGTGTCGTTCAGGCATTCTTCGCGGTCTTGCAGATCGGAAAGTATCCCCTTTATGACGGAAAGCAGATACGTGCGGTACTTCAAATCCGTATAGTGTATTGCTTGCTCGTCCCGTGCCCAATACAAATCAACAATGGTCGTATCGTCCGGGATGAAGGTTTGATCTTGCATACTTTTCACTCCTTTATGTTCCTTCACCCTTTATGTCGTAGAATTTTTGAAAAAGTATCATATTTTTCTAAAATTTTCAAATATTTTCTTCAACAGAGCCAAGCGGGCAGATCGCTCTGCCCGCTTAGTCGTCGTTTTATTCTGTGATGATTTCTCCGTCGGTGCAAACAACGATAACCCCAGCGGGTATATCGGAGCTTTTGGTATCGATCTGCGCATATTGCGCCACCGTCCCGCCATAATAGATAAGCGTCATAGTATTACACTCAGAAAATGTTATATCTCCAAAATCGGTCAGGGATTCGGGCAGTGAAATGCTCCCAAGCGCAGAACAGCCGAGAAATGCTCCCTGCCCCATAAAGATCAGTCCTTCCGCTATGATTGCTTGCTCAAGAGACGTGCAGTTCATAAACGCCTGGCTCCCTATTCTCTCAAGCCCGGGATTGAATTGCACTTCTGTCAGTCCGCTGTCAAAGAATGCGCCTGAGCTGATTGTTTTCAGTGAGTTGGGAGCAGTGAATTCAGTAAGACTCGAGCATTGATAGAATGCATTTTTACCGATCTCCAAAACACCCTCTTCCATGGATAAATGTTTCAAGGAAGTGCAGGAACTGAAAGCCCAGTCCTCTATTTTAACAAGGCTTCCGGGAATACGGACAGCTTCCAGGCTTGAACAGCCACTGAATGCAGCATTTCCCAGCCCAACCAAGCCGTCAGGCAGTTGCACTTGTTCAAGATCAGTGCAACTCTTGAATGCATTGTCTCCAATTTCTATTGTCCCTGTTTCAAAATTCACTTGTTTCAAGGACCAACATCCTTCAAACGTACTCTCCTCGATTTGGAGCACCGTACCCGGAATCGAAATGCTTGCCAATCCTTTGCACTCAGCGAAAGCGTATGAACCAAGCTCACGCAACGTGTTCGGCAGATGGATCTCATTCAAGGAAACGCATCTGTAAAACGCATACGATTCGATCTTTTCCAGCGAAGCCGGCAGCACGACGACATCCAGCTTCTGACAGTCGTAAAATGCGCTTGAAGAGATCTCCACAAGCGTTTCGGGAAGCACAACGGCTTCAAGTTTCAGGCAATTGCTGAAAAAGAATTCCGGCAAACTTGTGATCGGACTTTTGATCTCGGCATATGTCAAACTGTTTGCCCCCAAAAGAACTTCATTACCCAAATTGATACACCCTTCGGGTATAATCAGTTCCTTAAGTGATGTACACATTTCAAAAGCACCATTCTCAATGGTAGTTACGCTTTCCGGAATTTTGATCTCCGTCAGCGCACGGCAATCCAAAAAGGCTTCGGCTTCAATTGTTTGAAGGCCCTCTGAGAGCGTGATGCGCTCCAAAGAAGTGCATCCCTTGAAAGCTTTTTCTCCGATATACGTGATGCCCTCATGCAACACTACCTCTTTGACGGTTGCACAGTCTTCAAAAGCACCTTTATAAATACCTGTCACGGGCAGACCGTTGTAGGTCATGGGAATAATGACGACCTCATCCGTACACTCGTTGAGATCAGATACGAGATAGGAGTTGTTGTAATAGTCCTTCTGATACCTCAGTCCAAGGCTGCCGTCCACATCATAGTCGGGATCAGGTTCTGTTTCGGTTTCTTTTTGTGTTTCCTGAGATGGATCATCCACAATCCTGTCACTATGCTCAAGATAGTATTCATACATACGCTTGATGAACGCTTCAAGCTTTTCCAGAGGATTTTCCACAGGGATATCATTCAAATCAAACAGTAATTTATACATACGTCCCATGAACACGCCAAAGCTGTGCATCGTGCGTCCAAGCAATCCGCGCTCCTCATTTGGTGTTGTTTGCTGATCAGAATCTTTATCCCCTATACCAAGCACCTCAAAAACTTGCTCGGTTACAGGCCATTTTACCCAATTTATCAGCAGATCTTCCTCTGTTACCTCAGTGTCATCGCGATCTAAAGGAAAGATCACGCGATCCACAACAGGACCGACAGTTTCATGAATTGTCTCATAATTGGCAATATAGGCCAATGGTAAGGATGAGCACAGAAGAATAAAGGTAAGCATGATGCATGCGGCTGCAATCAGCAATTTTCCCCATGCGAGCAATTTTCGCTTGTGTACCAATCGGTATTCGGTACGGGTATAGTTTTCTAATATGTCAGCATCGATCAGGTTAAGTGCATCTACAAACATGTCCTGTGTCATACGATATACCCCTCCTTTGCCAATTGTGTTCTGAGCCCCTGCTTCATCGCAGCAATCTCTTTATTTATGGTTGAGCGGCTGCAAGAAAGCTCCTCTGAGATCTGTTCGATTGGCTTTGCATAATAATAACGGCTGATAAAGATGTATTGTTGACGTTCCGACAGCGTGCGAAGCCAATTGCTGATGATCTGGCCCAATTCAGCAGTTTCCTGCCATGTATACTGGCTGTCATCATCCGGGATGAAATCTTCAAAATCAGTCAATGAGAAGGTCGCCCCGATACTTCTCTTTTGCCTGTGCTTGTTGCGATACTTGGTAGTAGCGATCTTGCGCATGATAGATGCCAGGAAGGACTGTAACAAACGAGGACGGTGCGGAGGAATTGAATTCCATGTACCTACATATGTATCATTCAAACATTCCTCACTATCCTGCATATCGTGCAGAATGTTTTGCGAAATGCTGATCAGATACTTTCTGTATTTCGCATCGGTCGCTCGGATAGCCTCCTCGTCGCGCGCCCAGTATAGCTCGATGATCTCGTCATCACTGCGCACACTTACGAATCGATCTTGCATTTTGTCGCCTCCTTTTCGGTATCGTTAATGGCTTTCATCATTATAGTCGCTAAATATGCAAAAAAGTGTAAATATTTTTGAAAAATAATTTTCATTACCATTTTACCATAGTTTCAAAAAAAAGCAAGAGGATAAATAAGGCAGCGACTTAAATCGCTGCCTTATGTGATTAGTCTTGTATCACGATTTCACCGTCGGTACATACGATAACAGTACCGCCCCAAATCGCGCCCTCTTCCAAAATGACCTGATTCCATTGCGACATTGTACCTCGGAATTCAATCGTTTTGAGCTGCTCAAGCTTGTAAAAGCCCTGTGATTCGATCTTTTTCAAGGATGACGGCAAAGACAGCGACGTAAGCTTTTTGCAATCCTCGAACGCGTGTCGTCCAATTTCCGTAACCCCATCCGGTACATATGCAGATACCATACCGCAAGTATAAAAAGCACTGGATTCAATTCTGGAAAAACCTTCGGGAATGACCATATCGCATCCTCCGAGAGAGCCGTAAAAGGCTTGTGATCCGATAAATTCCATGTGATCCGGCAGATCAATGGTTTTCAAATTGTGACAGCAGAAAAATGCTCTCTCACCGATGGATACCACCGTTTCTGGAATGTTGATGCTCGGCAAAGACTGGCAACGGTAAAAGGCATATGAACCGATCTTCTCTACACCTTTTGGCAACGTAATTTCTTCCAGTGCATAACAGTCTGTGAACAGATCTCCATCAATCTCGGTCAAGTATTCAGGCATGCGTACGACTTTGAGCTTATAACAGTGACCAAACGCACGATACCCTATCTTCTCCACACCACTCGGAATCTGCACCTCAGTAATCTCTTCTTCATATTCAAACGCTTCGGGTGCAATCTCCTTGACCGGAATACCGTTGACATGATCCGGAATAATTACAACGGTATCGTTCCCTGCCAACCCATCAACAACGTAATAATCTCCGGTTTCACTCAGCGTATATTTTATTCCGTCTTTGGTGATGTTTGTTTTCACATCAGTTTCAGCTTCGGATTCTGATTCGGTTTCTGTTTCGGATTCGCTTTCACTTGTTTCTTCGTCCGGCAATGGTTGTATACTGTCCTTGTGTTTCAGATAATATTCATACAGTCTTTCCAAAAGCTTCCCAAGGTTTTGTATCGCTTCTCCGACAAGACCTTGCTGATCACTCATCATATGATCGATCACCGAATTCTCGCTGCCTGCGCCAAGTGCGTTGAATATCTGCTCGGTCATCGGCCACTGCGTCCAGTCAAGCATCAGATCCTCTCTTTTGATCTCGGAGTCCTCGGCATCCAGCGGGAAGATCACGCGATCTATGGCCCCGACGAATGGGTTGTCGACTTTATCGTGATTGAAAACGTATAATAGCGGCAGCGTTGTCACCAACAGCGCAAAGATCAGCATGATAGAAACCACAGCGGCTGCCAGCGCGACAAGATAACGTCGTCCCCTTCTTGGTTTGCTGCTGCGCAGGCTGTTGTCCTTACGCACGTATTCCTCGATCAGATCTGCATCCACCAAACCGACGGCGTCAATAAACATTGAAGCATTCATACCGTGTACCCCTCCTTTTCCAATGCTGCTTTCAAGGAGGTCTTGATAAACGCAATATCTGCATTGACGACCGAGCGCGTGCATCCCAACACCTGTGCGATCTCTTCGATCGGTCGCGCGTCGTAATAGCGGCTCATGAATACGTAGCGTCTTCGTTCGCTCAACGTGCGCATCCAGGTACTGATCACGTCTGCCAGCGCACTTGCCTCGGCCTGTGTATACGCATCATTTTCGTGCAGCGTATATTCAAGCTCCGACAATGGAACCAAAAACGCAGGCGGCACGCTCTTCTTGGCATGCTTTTGCCTGTACTTATCAATGGCCAAATGGTGCGTGATGGTGCTAAGAAATGCCTGCAAAAGCTTCGGACGGTGCGGAGGAATGGAATTCCACGTATCAAGATACGTATCGTTCAGGCATTCCTCACTGTCCTGCATGTCCTCCAACACGTTATGCGCAACACGCAACAGATAATTGCGATATTTGGCATCGGTATGCTTGATCGCTGCCTCGTCCCTTGCGAAATACAGTTCCACTATGGCAGAGTCGCTGAGCAAATATGTTTGATCTTTGGGCATATGCGACCTCCTTCTTGATAGCTTCACCTATATAGACGAAAAAAACGTGCAAAAAGTCAGATACTTATGAAAATTTTGAAAATTATTACACTCAAATTTCTCCATCCGAGCAATATACTGTGTAGGAGTGATTGAACCATTTATCGTACTTCATTATCTTCTTCCACTGTGCAATAGTACCTGTATAGTAATATTCAGATATGGGAGCATCTCTAAATGCATATTGCCGAAACGTTACAACACCTTCATGTAGGGTGATCTTGGTCAGATTCTTGCAATTCGCAAAGGTGTATTGCTTGATCTCGGTTACACCCGCGGGAATGGTGAATTCCGTCAGACCGCATCCCTCAAAAGCTCTGTCAGCGATCTCTGTCACGCTGTCAGGCAGCTCCAGAGTACGCAAGGATGAGCATCCATAAAACGCTTGATTAGCCACGGATTTCAGTCCGTCTGCCACCGTAACCTTTTCAAGCGACGAGCAATGTGCAAAGATATTCTCATCCAGCGATTCTATACCGGAAGGGATATTGATCTCCTTGAGTGATGAGCAGCTGTAAAAGGCGTGTTCGCCTAAAAATTTCATACTCGCGGGCATATCAACCTGACTTAAGGAAGAACAACCGTTGAATGCATAAATGCCGATCTTTTTTGTACTATCAGGAATAGAAAGGGATTGTAACGATGTGCAATTTTCGAAAGCACACATTTCAATCTCGGTTAAGCTTTCGGAGAGATATACTTCGCGTAAATTAGGACAATCCACAAACGCACGCTGTCTTATAACACTGACCGAGTCTCCCATATAAACCAACTCCAAAGAATCGCAGCCCTTGAATGTGTATTCCTGGATTGCGCCGACACCGCCTAAAATATACACTTCCTTGATCAGATCGTTCTCACGAAACAGGTCTTTCTTAATCTCAACAACACGTCTACCCTGGTATTCCGCAGGAATGCATACCACTCTGTCCTCGTTCAAGGTAAATCCTGTCAGGCAGTAATTTCCTGCCGACGTTTTTTCAAATTTCAGACCTTGGCTAACCTCAGGAATCGGTATAGGATATTCCTCCGTTTCCGGTGTTTCTTGTGTTGGTTCATGCTCTTCATCGATATGAGCCAGGTAATATTCATACAGCATATCCAACAAACACCCTGCCTGAACAAAGTTATTTCCAAGTAAACCGTTGTCCATTTGCTTCAAGGTGTTGGCAAAGGATTTTTCTTCTCCCATATGCAATAGCTCAAAAGCTTTGGATACAACGCTCCACTTTGTCCAATCCCCCAAAATGCTATCCTCAGCATTTTCCGGCATCAGATATTCCTGTGCAGCTTTTGTTACCTCTTCGGGCATGATCAACACATACATCGGTAGAGATACAAGCATGATACTGATGACAAGTGCTATACATGCCGCGCTGATCAAAGCGCTTATCCATTTTTTCTTCTTACGTTTGATATTATGCACATCATACGCAGCGTCTGTTTTGATAAAATCCTCAATGATCGATATGTCGATCATTCCGATTGATTCTGCAAGCATAGCTTTTTTCATACTGTATACCCCTCCTTTGCAAGATACTCACGCAAGGAGTTTTTGATATACGCGATCTCACGGTGTACGGTTGCTTGACTGCAACCGAGCTTTTTTGCAATCTGCTCGATCGGCCATGCAAAGTAATAGCGGCTTACAAAAACGTATCTTGTTCTTTGCGAAAGCTGCTTGACGTAGGCTCCGATCACATCCGCCAAAAGATTGCATTCCTGTTCCGAATATGTGCCATCATCCTCCAGATTCATATTTTCAAAATCCTCTAACGGAACCATGACAGGCTTCGGCATATCGGAATGCCCAACCTTTTTCCTGTACAGATCAATCGCACTACGTCGTGCAATGGTGGTCAAAAAAGCCTGCAAGACATGCGGCCTTGATGGAGGAATCGAATTCCATGTACGTAAATAGGTATCATTCAGACATTCCTCGCTATCCTGCAGATCCTGCAGAATGTTTTGTACAACCGTGAGCAAATACCGTCTGTACTTGATATCGGTATGCTTGATCGCATCTTCGTTTCTTGCCCAGTAAAGGTCCACTATCTCAGGATCGCTGAGCACAAAATTCCAGTTTTGCATGATAAAACCTCCTTTGAAATTGGTTACACCATAATAGTCGTAACTTTTGGCAAGAAACTGTCAGATTTTTGAAAAAACAGGCGAAAATATTTCCGCCTGTTTTTATGATAGATTTTTCGATTAATATTCAGCGTTGCCTACTGTTCTGGGGTAAGGAATGACGTCACGGATGTTGGAAACACCGGTCAGATACATGATAATACGCTCAAATCCAAGACCGTAGCCGGCATGCTTTGTGCCACCGTACTTACGCAAGTTGACATACCACCAGTAGTCTTCGGGGTTCAGGTTGCATTCTGCCATTCTTTCAAGCAGAACGTCCAGACGTTCCTCTCTCTGGCTACCGCCGATGATCTCACCGACACCGGGAACCAGCAAGTCCATTGCAGCGACCGTTTTGCCATCGTCATTCAGACGCATATAGAAGGACTTGATCTCCTTGGGATAGTCGGTTACGAATACGGGACAGCCGTAAACCTGCTCAGTCAGGTATCTTTCGTGCTCGGTCTGCAGATCGCAGCCCCAAGCAACGGGATACTTGAAGTCCGCACCGGACTTGGAAAGCAGCTCGACAGCTTCTGTGTAGGTAACTCTCTTATATTCGCTCTGTGCCAACATGTTCAAACGATCAAGCAAGCCCTTATCAACAAAGCTGTTGAAGAAGTTCAGCTCGCGCTGGCAATTTTTCAGCACGTGCTTGATGATATACTGGATCATATCCCATGCCAGCTGCATATCGTCGTTCAGATCAGCAAATGCGATCTCGGGCTCGATCATCCAGAACTCAGCCGCATGACGCGCGGTGTTGGAGTTTTCAGCACGGAAGGTCGGTCCAAAAGTATAAATGTTACCGTATGCCATTGCATAGGTCTCGCCTTCCAGCTGACCGGAAACGGTCAGGTTGGTGGACTTGCCGAAGAAATCCTGCGACCAATCGATCTTGCCGTCCTCTGTCATAGGCGGATTTGTCATATCCATGGTGGTCACGCGGAACATCTCACCTGCTCCCTCACAGTCAGAGCCTGTGATCAAAGGGGTATGAACGTAAACAAAGCCACGCTCATGGAAGAAGGTGTGAATAGCGTAAGCTACCTCGCTGCGCACGCGGAAGACAGCCGAGAACAGGTTGGTTCTGGGACGCAGATATGCCTGCTCACGCAGATACTCCACGGTATGGCGCTTTTTCTGCAGCGGATAGTCGGGAGTTGAAGTACCTTCTATCTCAACGGAAATAGCCTTGATCTCAAAGGGCTGCTTCATCTCGGGAGTCAGTTCTACAATACCGGTTACGACAAGAGCTGCGCCAACGTTCTGCTTAGCGATCTCTTGATAATTATCGATCTTTTCGCGCTCAAAAACGATCTGTGCGCCTGTAAAGCAAGAACCGTCGTTCAGGTCAATAAAGCCAAACGCCTTGCTGTCACGAATGCTTCTCGCCCAACCGCCAAGCACGACCTGCTTGCCGGAATAAGCTTCCATATCTTCATAAATGCTTTTGATAAGATCACGTTTCATGTTATTGCTCCTTGATAGTTATTACTGTGTAAGTCCGCCCCAAAGGCCGCCTATGATATCGCTCCAATCATTGCCGGAATCATCGTCGGTATCCTCGGTGGGCTCTTTATTCGATCCCTGACCCCAGAAATCATCCCACATATTATCCAAAGCTCCGCTCCAATCTTCAACCGGAGCTTCTGTTGTGAACTCTTGGGATCCCTGATCCCAGAAACCATCCCACATATTATCCAAAGCCCCGCTCCAATCTTCGACCGGAACTTCTGTTGTGAACTCTTGGGATCCTTGGCTCAAAATGTCTCCGATTATGTCATTCCAATCTCCGCTTGGATTTCCTGACACATCTCCAATCTCGGGGATGGTATCATTAAATACTCCGTCCATAAAGCCTTCATTGTCAAGCATTGCATCATAAATGGAATCATAAACGGTGTCATGCACAGCGTCGTTATCCAAGCCGTTGATCTGCTCCAATACGGCATCAGCTACAGCCTTCGCGGTTTGTTGTGCAATAAACTCACGCAACGAATCTGCATTTGATTCATTAGAGCCCGAATTTGAACTCTGTGTGTCTTTCTCGGATGATCCGAAAGAACCATACTCATTTTCGAACCATTTCCGCACCAACTTGAGAATAAAATCGGACGTGCTTTCGCTGCCTATGTATTGATCGAGTATCTCACCAATGATCTGAGAATAATCCGAACCCGAGCCGCCAAGACCGCCCAACGAGCCAAGCAACCCTTCAATGATTCCTGCATTTCCGCCGGAAGGCGCCTGTTCTGTTTCCTCTTCGGTTGTATTCTGTTCCATTTTCCCGAGAGCTTCAATAATAGATGCAGACATTTCTGCCTTGAGTTGCTCTATTTCCTCTTGTGTCAGCTGTTGCTCTGTTTCGTACTCGCGTTCTGTCTCCTTCTCGCTGTCTACAGGTGTCTTTTCTATATCGCTATCCTTTTTACCGCAGGCACCAAGGACAGTCAAGGTCATCAGCAATACAAGCAGCACGGTAACGATTCTTATGAATTGTTTCATATAGTGCTGTTCCTTTCAATAAAGTATCATGTTTTATAAAACTTTATTCATTATAACATTATTTATTCTCCGTGTCAACCGTTTTGCAAAAACATCATAAAATTCCCCATAAAATCAATGAAAATTCACAAAAGGGCACCTATAAAACCAAGTGCCCTTATGTTTTTATTCCACATATTCAATTTCAACAGACAATGCCGTACTATCATGAGAAGAAGTACCGCCTACATTGACAGCAATGCAAATTCTGTCACCTTGCTGCACACGGATCTCTAACGTTTCCACTGCAACTTGCCCGTGCGGCAGTTCTATGTATCCATATTTATCGCCATGTGTCAAAGGTTCTTCCCCAAGCAATACGCGATATTTAATACCGTCACTGTACTCTGAATCAACAGAAAGGCTATATGTATAGCGTACCACGCCGTCTCTCGGTGCTTCAAAAGCAAGAACGGAGTCATAAGCATCAGGATGCACTGCGCCCTTCATGATCAGAGAGAATGGTGCTTTGCCCTGCCAACGCCCGTTTTCTGCATCATACGTCATTTCAATGAAATCAGTGCGTTTGGGTTTTGTGCACATATAATACCAACCGCCCTTACCCTGTTCGGCTGAAAACGCACCGGGGAAGCTGAATATACTTTCGGGAGTATTTACAGGATTGCTTGACAGATCGTCTATGATTTTGATATTTACATATTGCTCCTGTGAGGCAAGTGAATGATATTGCGTCATAAAAGTGCCCGGATTGCTCTTTCTGAGTAGTTGAGAAAGCTTCACTTCCATGGTTCGCTCAGTGGAGGTTGTGTCGATCACCTCCAAAGGAGTATCTCCTAACCAGGTTTGAGCAAGCTCCTGCCACACCCACTCATAAGTACGGTAGGCATCATCAATATGCCAATTGGCAATGCTGACGTACGTACATCCGCGCATGAAGCTATCATTTCCCTGCTCAAGATATTTTTCGGGCGTTGCGCCAACCTGCAAAGGTCCGTCGATCTCCTGCGCAAGTAAAACATGAGGAGAAAACATTCCATCCGCATAATCCATGGAAAACTCATGGTCTGTATCGGGACCGTCATCGATCCACACAACGTCAGCATGCTCTGCGAGATCACCTGCAGCCAATGTACAGCGCACGGAGGATGCCGCATCATAAATGGAACCGAATTGCAAAGCGAATTTTGAATTCGGAGCTACTTCCTTTTGCGCAATCGCAAGCTTGTCAATGATCGCCTTGAGATTTTGGTGTCTGAATTGATACCAAAGCTTTCCAAGGTTATCGGATGCGGTGGTAGAAGGCAATTCGATCTGTCCAAACACAGTATAATCCGTACCCAATACAGCGTTCAAAGCGTTGATATCTTTATATTCATCAATCAAAAAGTCATAAAACCTTGCTCTTGCAAGATCCGAATAATCATACTCCCCTGCACACCAATACTCGCTTTCCGCGTATTGGGAGAATGCCGGCAGATAGAACAGTATGTCTGACGCATATTGGGCTTCGTATCTTTCAACAGCAGCCGTGTAAAATGCTACAGCGGCATCCACGGCACTCTGTGAGCAGAACGAAATCATGGTGCGCATGCCGTCTTGGGATCCTCCTACGCAAAGTTTGCCGCTTGGATCATACATCATTTGATCCAGCGGAATGACTTTATCGTCGGAGCGACGTGTCAGATCCAGCGAAATAGCCACCTTCATGCCCTTTGTCCTGACCACATAATCGATCATGGGATCGAAAGCAGAAAAGTCGTATTCCCCTGCAGCTGTTGCCTCAACACGGCTCCACGGTATGTGCACCTTGATGGCATTAAAGCCGGACGCTGCAGCGGTATCCACAGTTGCTTCAAACTGAGCTTGCGTCATGGGGGCGAAATTCCAGATGCGATATATAAAATATCTTTGTCCAATCTCTCTTGGTTGATTCACATCCGTTTCCTCCTGTGTGGTGAGCTCTTGTGTGCTTTGATCTGTATTGGGAACAGTCTTCTGTTGCTCGGTGTTTGGTTCGGAACTCTGCTGCTCGGATGGTTGTTCACTCGGGGTACACCCGACCGATCCGAGCAATAACGCTGCAAACAAAACAAGGCAGATCCATCTTATGACGTATTTTGACATATGCATCTCCGTTTCGGTTTTATCAATAAAACGTTGCGACTTCTTGTGTGGGCTTTGTTGCGAATTCTGTCTTTTCAGCATACAGTACAGGACCGGGTCTACCATATAACTTGTGCTTTTCCACTTTAATTTTAGCAGTTACAATGGTCCAGTCACGGGTCTTCAAGTTAATTGCCGAGGGGAAATTACATACAAGCGCATTGTATTCGATATCATCTGCACAGCACGTCATAACATGGCGGCCGATTACCAGTGAAGATTTGCCAAGCTTGGAATCACGTGCGACAACACCCTTGAAGCGCACGGTTTTGCCGTCATATTTGTCGGTTTCCTCTGCCAGATCACGGTACCAGATGGCGTAGTCCTCATCCTTGATATCAATAATGGGAGCGTCAATATCAAAGGGCAACGGATCCTCTATCTCGTCATACTCCACGTGTCCGTCCGGATAATCGTAGGTAATGGTCGCTCTGACGCTGACGCTGCGGACAACGCGGTGGATCTCTTCCTTGTCGATCACCTCGGGGGTGCGGTTGAGCACGATCATCTCACAGGCCTGCAGCTTATCAACCATGAGCTGACGCATGTTGGCATTATAATTCAAAAACGTATTTGCATCCGCAAACATCATATTCTGGAAAATAAACCAATCTGCGGGAAGTGCTGCATACAAGCGCTCCAAGAGCCACATGCCGTTATACTCAATGATCACGCGGTCGATCTTATGCTTTTTGTAGATCAGGGTGAGCATATCGCGTGTCAGGTCATCGGGATCGTCGATCAGCTCAAAATAGCAATTCTTGCCCCAAAAACGGTCAAGCTCCAGCTCTTCAATGCCCTCTTCGCACATGATGATCAGCGTTTTTTCACCGGAATTGAAGCGTTGATCCTCCATGGACTCCTGGATGATATGCGTCTTGCCGCCCTCCAAAAATCCTGTGAACAGATAAACAGGTATCTTTTGTGCCATGATCAGCCCTCCGATTTCTTGAGCACAACACCCAAAAGCTCTCCGATCGCATCGATCTTCAAGCCGGAGCCGATGACACAAAGTCTGCCGATGATGCCTGCAGCACCCGTGCGGATATCCGGCTCACCGGGTACGTAATCAAAGTGGATCCAATTGCCGTCATCACCTGCAACAATGCCCTTTGCACGCAATACAATACCGTATTTGCCTTCATCGCAAAGCTCTTCAAACTGCTCTGCAAGCGCTTCCATATTAAACTTTTTTGTTGTTTCAGCACCCGCGCTGACAAACACCTCGTCAGCATGATGGTGGTGATGGTGGTGACCGCCGCAACCGCAGCTGCATTCTTCATCATGTTCATGATGGTGATGCTCGTGCTCATGGTCGTGGCATCCGCAATCGCAATCCTCATCGTGGTCATGATGATGGTGATGTTCATGCTCATGTTCGTGGCATCCGCAATCGCAATCCTCGTCGTGATCGTGATGGTGATGCTCATGCTCGTGATGATGCGCGTGCGCCAATCTTTCCAGCTCAGCCTCAAGCGTATCCTTGCGCTCCATAGCCTCCAGAAGCTGTTCTGCGCTCAGCACCTCCCAATCGGTGGTGACAATGGTGGCGGTTTGGTTATGCTCACGCAGCATGTTTACGCAATCTGCGATCTTTTTCTCGCTTGCCGTACCCGTATGTGACAGAACGATGCAGCCTGCGTTTGCAACCTGATCGTTGAAGAATTCACCGAAATTCTTCATATACATCTTGCACTTGCCTGCGTCAACGACCGTAGTGAATGCATTCAGCTCTGCACCCTCGATCTCCAGATTCTGTACCGCTCTGATCACATCGGAAAGCTTGCCGACACCCGAGGGCTCGATCAGAATTCTGTCGGGAGCGTACTGCTCCAGCACTTGCGTCAGAGCCTTACCGAAATCACCCACAAGAGAGCAGCAGATACAGCCCGAATTCATTTCATTGATCTGAATACCCGCCTCTGCCAAAAATCCACCGTCAATACCGATCTCTCCAAACTCATTCTCGATCAGTACCAGCTTTTCCCCTTTGTATGCTTCTTCGATCATTTTCTTGATCAGCGTGGTCTTACCAGCGCCCAAAAAACCCGAAAAAATATCAATCTTGGTCATATTCGTTTCCTTTAATCCTTCTTTTTTGTGCCTTTGTAAACAAAGTTGAGTCTGCCCAAAGGAGCAGCGTCGCCCTTGTCGTAAAAATCCTCAATGCTATTCAGTTCCTCAGTGCTGTCTGCCACCTTGAACCAGATGGTAAAATCGTCTTTATCAAGATCCAGCGCAGCACGGGGAGCGATCAAAAGCAGTGTGTTGCCCTGTTGGCGATAAACCACGTCACCGAAATCGGCTGCGCGTAAGCCGTCCACAATGATAGCCATCGTACTTGTGTGATCCCCATCCGGTGTATTGTTGAGCACGTATTTATACTCCTTACCACCGTCGGTATTCAGATACACCTTCATCCACGTACCCGTGCCGTCATAAGGAGTGATGGGATTCTTGGTCACGATGCCAAAGTACAGAAAATCATCGTCGTGGCTGACGGTCACGTCCACAATGGCGTTACGCTGGGTATGATTCTCGTAAACCGTACCTGATCCCTCTGCGCATCTTGCAAAATCACCGTCCGAGAAGTTATGATACTCAGCCCAGACCTCCTCAGATTCATCTTGCTCTGTATCGTTGTAATAATCAACCGGAGTAAGCTCTTCAAAGCTGTCATATTCATCCGTGCCCTTATATTTACGGACATAGTCCACCAACTGCATGAAATAGTTATCGAAATATCCTCCGCGCATCATTTCGATGTCACGGCTGTATTCGTAGTTGGCGCAGTCCACAAACATAACGGATCTGTGCTCAAAGCCCTGCCATCTGCCCGCAATCCACTCGTTCCAGCCTGTGACAAGCACGATGGGCGGATCGGTTTCGATGGCGCGCTCGAACTGCTCGGCAAAGTTGTAGCCATGCAGATATGCGTCGGGATCGGGATCGTTATGCATATCGTGGAAGCCGCGACCGTTGTTATCGGTTTCCCCGTACATCACAGAATCACCAAAGCGCAGCTGAGGATGCTGTGCAACGGATACGTTGATGACCTCGTCCTCTCCCTTCAGATTGGCAAACACACGCTGCGGACGGGTGAAATCCATCCAAGGCCAACCGCCAAGCTTATCGGGCTCGTTGGGCCACTGCGACATTTTGATGTTGAAGAATTCTCTGCACTCGGGTGAGCATTCTTGTTCTACGGCAATGATCACGGGCTTGCCTTCAAAGTAAAACCACGTGTCGGGGCAATACCCTGCAGCATAGATCTTATCGTAAATCTCCTGTACCGTTTTGCCCGAATGGGTGTTGGTATAGAACATGACCTTAGGGATCTTCCAGCCATCCTTTGCATACTCGTCAAGAACGCGCATGACCAGTTTGACATTGTTCTCATAAATGCAGGCATTTGTGGTATCAAAGAACAAAAAGTCGATATCAGCCTGGATCAGCAGCTTCATATGGCGGCGGACGACCCACTCGTCATTGGAATAGTAATACCCATAAAAGGGCTCACCCCAGTGGTGATAGGTACCGATCTTCCCCCAGTAATCAGCTTCGGGATGCTCACCTGCATCGGGATGCTCAGCTGTAATCTTGGAGATGTCGTAGGGCTTATGCTTGCCATGCTCACCAAGCCACAAGAAATAGAACATGCCCACAAGGCGGTTTTGTCTACGGGCAGGGGCGGTATTGCGGTCTGCAGTAGTTCTTCCGAGCGCATCGGTTGCCATCAATGGGCCGTTTGCATAATTCTTATATTGTTCCATAAGACACTCTCCTTTTTTATTCGATATAAGATGTGACGATAATGTCCGCTCCCGTATCCAGGATGTTGGCTATGATCACATCGCCCTGACGGACGTTATTGGGAATCAGGCATTCATTAATCTTTTGCATGCAATCAAACAGCAGATCCTTCGGGACCGCCTTGTTGGATTTGACTGCTACCACTTCGCCGCTCTCTGTCATGGCGGTTGTGGTCAGGGTTCTTGTCGGACAGGTGCATTCTGCTACGGCATAATCCTTGCCTCTTTTGCAGGCATTTCCCTTGACAGACAATACGTTTTTATCCTCATACTCGACTGTCAGCGTACAGCCGCGAGGGCAAATGATACAAGTCATTTCTCTTGTTGCCATACTCAATCCTCCAATCCAATGGTGATTTCGCCTGTGCCGATCTCGGCAAGGACGTCTGCAGTCAGCTTGACCGTTTCCATCTCACCGGGGGCAAGCTTGATCTTTTTCTTACTTGAAATTACGCGGTCACCGCACATGACCACGATTTTTTTATCACGGTAGACGTCTGCTACACGGAAATACACCACGGTATCCTGCGCCTTGGTAATCTGCTGCGGTACGGTATAGCGCACGCCCGAGATCGGTTGCACGGTGATATCCACTTTTTCGCTCTGCGCGCCTGCCAAATAATCGGCAGCAGCGCAGCCTGCGATCTCTGCTTCGTCGGACACGTAGTCCACAAGGTCATGCACGTGCAGTACGTTGCCGCATGCAAATACACCTGGGATCGAGGTCTGTCTGTTCTGGTCTGTTACAGCACCGCCCGTGATGCGGTCGATATCAATGCCCGCTCCCTTGGTCAGCTCGTTTTCGGGCAAAAGGCCGCAGGAAAGCAGCAGCGTGTCGCATGCGATATACTGCTCTGTTTCCTTAATGGGTCTCCGCTGCTCGTCCACCTTGGCTATCGTCACGCCCGTGACTCTGTCCTTACCATGGATCTGTACCACCGTGTGAGACAGCATCAGTGGAATGCCGAAATCGTTCAGGCACTGCTCGATGTTTCTTGCAAGGCCGCCAGAATACGGCATCAGCTCGCAAACAGCCTTTACTTTTGCCCCTTCCAGCGTCATACGGCGTGCCATGATCAGACCGATATCACCCGAGCCGAGGATGACAACCTCCTTGCCCGGCATGTAGCCCTTGATGTTGACGTATTTCTGCGCAGTTCCCGCAGTGTAAATGCCCGAAGGACGGGAACCTGCGATATTGAGCGCACCCTTAGGACGTTCACGGCAGCCCATTGCCAGAATGATCGCTTCTGCCTTGATATGCATAATGCCATCTGTGGAGTTGATAGCTGTGATCTCCTTGTCGGGAGTGATCTTTGTGACCATGGTACCCACCTTGTAAGGAATGCCCAGCTCCTTGACCTGCTCAATATAACGGGAGGCGTATTCGGGGCCTGTCAGCTCTTCACCAAACTTATGAAGACCGAATCCGTTATGAATGCATTGGCGAAGAATGCCGCCCAAGTGAGCTTCACGCTCAAGGATCAGGATATCCCTGACGCCTGCCTTATATGCCGCAACCGCTGCGCTCATGCCTGCAGGGCCGCCACCGACAATGACAAGTGAAACGTTAAGCATTCTCCTTCCCTCCTTTGGTTCTGCCGTAGTTGATGATCGAGCCACCACCCGATTTTGTGACCCGCTCATACGGAATATTCAGCTCTCTTGAAAGTATTTCGATAACGATCGAAGAGCAAAAGCCTCCCTGACATCTGCCCATACCGCTGCGTGTGCGTCGCTTGACACCGTCCACGTCGCGCGCACCGGGATTGGTGCGGATCGCGTATACGATCTCACCCTCGGTGACCTCTTCACAGCGGCAGACCATATTGCCGTATGCGGGATCCTTTGCAATGACCTCATTCTTTTGGTCATCACTCAGCTTGCGATACCAGCCGGAGGGCTTGCGGATGGGATTCCAATTGTCCTTCTTTTCAAGAAGCATTCCTTCTTTACCGAGCAGTTCCACGCAATATTCTCCCAAAGCGGGTGCGCTTGTCAAGCCCGGGCTTTCAATGCCGCCGAACGTGATAAATCTGGGCGCGGATGCGTGGATGATAAAATCCCCCGTGCTGCCCACGGCACGCAAGCCCGTAAAGCTTGTGATCACGCTGCCAAACGGAATGCCCTTGATATATCTTGCGCTTTGTGCGCGAATGCTTGCAATGCCGGCTGCCGTGGTATCGTTGTCCTCTTTATCTGTCAGCTCCTCAGCAGTAGGGCCGAGCATGACGTTTCCGCCCGTTGTGGCAGTGACAAGAATGCCCTTTCCCTTTGGTGTAGGCGTAGAGAACAGCGTGTGACTCGTCAGAAAAGGCGTGCATGCCTTGTCCAGCACCATATATTCACCGCGTCTGGGGTGAACCGAGAAGGATTCGTCCCCAACCATGGCTGCGATCTTATCGGAATAAAGGCCTGCTGCGTTTACCACATATTTTGCCTGAACGGTCTGCTCACCCGCATACAGCGTATAAATTCCGTCTTCATATTTGATGTGATCCACTTCAAAGTTGCGGATAAACTGCGCACCGTTGTCCATTGCATTGCCAAGTCCCGCATCGCAAAGGCCAAACGGGCTGACGATCGCCCCCGTAGGCGCCCAGAGTGCGCAGGTGACTTCTTCTGTCACGTTGGGCTCAAGTGCCAGAACACCTGCTCTGTCAAGCAACTCCAGCCCTTCAACTCCGTTTTGCACACCGCGCTCGTAAAGATCTTGCAGCGTAGCTTGGTCCTCTTCGCTATAGCCCAGAACAAGCGAGCCGTTACGCACGTATTTCACACCGAGCTCTGCGCAGACCTGCTCCATCATCTTGGAGCCTTGCACGTTAAAACGAGCCTTGAGCGAACCGGGCTTTGCGTCAAAGCCTGCATGGACGATAGCACTGTTGGCACGCGAAGCGCCCGTGCATACGTCGTTGGCTCTGTCCACAACGCATATATCCAGCTGATACGCGGACAGCGCGCGTGCGCACATCGCACCCACAACGCCCGCACCGATAATACAAACGTCAAACATAGAAAAAACCTCCGAATCCCATAGTTAACCTATTATAAAGTATTATAACACTATATTATCGTTTCGTCAAGAAATGATGCGTTTTTTTATTGACATTTTTCACGTGCTGTGATAAACTGAAATCATCAAAATTGCACACCGATGCACAAGGAGGTCGTTATGGAAAAGCATTTCAAGCTGCAGCTTCCCGATACGGGCAAGGACGTTTATATGATCAGAGAGGGAGAGACGTGGGGTTACCGCTACGGACCGTCCATCATGGTGGAAGGTGACGTTTGCCGTGCATGGTTCGCCTCCCCGGGTGACTGCTTTGAGGCTGACTGGTTTACCTACCGTGAATCCTTTGACAAAGGAGAAACATGGACAGATGAACGCGTGGTGCTGACACCCACACCCGATTCGATGGACTGGTTTTCCGTTTGCGATCCCGCAGTTTTCAAGTATGGAAAGTATTACTATATCGGTTATACCTCCACCATTTTTGCAGATGGCGGCGGTGTTTGCAACAATGGATTTGTGGCTCGTTCCGAGCATCCTGACGGTCCTTTTTTCAAATGGACCGGAAATGGCTGGGGCGAGATGCGCGGAAATTGCCGTTGGATGGGTAAACCTGCGCCCATCATTTACTATGATGAAGATTGGAAGCATTGGGGGGCGGGTGAGTTTTCCTTCGTTGTCAAGGATGATTTGCTCTACATCTACTACACCTGGACTTCCAAGCGCGCGGACGGCTCCTGGTATTCGCAAACGCGTGTAGCTACTGCAGACGTCACCCGTGAGGACTGGCCGCTCACGATTGAGCAACACGGTGTTGCAGCGGTACGCAATTCGGGCGCAAACGATTCCTATGACGTGGTTTATTGCGAGGAGCTTGATAAATTCATCGCACTTGCGACCGACAAACGCTTTTCCAAGGACAGTTTTCTCTCTGTATCCGAATCTGACGACGGACTGCGTTTTACACGCGTCAACAATATACGCGTCAACACTTGCTATATGCTGCACAACTGCGGTATTTCGGGTGATGCGCAGCATCATATCAAGCAAAGCGACACGCTGCTGCTCGGCTATGCCTATGGCAACAGCTGGGGCAAATGGGGTACACGCATGCACAGATATTCTTATTCCTTCATGAATGAGGACTACTATTCCGAGCTGGATTGCCCGAACGTAGAGGCGCAAACCCGGCCTTGGGTGCGCCAAGCCGATATGCAGCCCATGATACTGACGGCTGCCAAGCCGCACTACATCCGCGTCAAGCCCGGCACCGCTGCCCCTCTTGCGTATTTCACGTATAACTCTTGCTACGAGCCCAAAGTGATCGATCCCACTTTCCTGACCTTTGATAACTACGATACACAAATCGTACAGATCAAGGACGGACAGGTATATGGCAAGCAAGTGGGCTACACCTATATTGATGCACACCTTGATAATCTTTGTGGTACGGTGCTGGTATACGTGGACAGTCCCGATACCTGTTATGACCAAGAGAACCGAACCGTTGTTTCGTTCGAGCCTATGCTTGACACCTACACGATTTCCCTTTCCGACGGTTGTGCCAAACAGCTCCGCGGACTTGCAGTTTGGTCAGACGGCAAATGGTACGAGGTATGTGAACCACATCAGGGTGTAACCTACGTCAATCACAATCCTGAGCTGATCTCTGTCAACGAGCGCGGTATCGCGTGTTCGCTTGGCGTTGTTGGTCAAGGCAAAGTGACTTTGCAATGTGATGACAAATCGTTTGACGTAAATATAAAGGTAATCGAATGATTTTCAAACAAAAAAAGATCCAATCGGGCTGACAAATTAGCGAAAAAATTGAATAAAAACAAAAGGCAGGAGTCTTGATCAAGGCTTCTGCTTTCTGTTATCCAAAGAGATGAAAGAGCGTCCATATGGTGACCTCATCCGTCGCAAGCTTGCGTTTGCCACCTTCCCCAGCGGGGAAGGCTTCTTTAGCGCATCCGTTTTGCCAACTATCCGCTGAGGGGTTAACCTGATGAGCCTTCTCCGCCGGGGAAGGTGGCAAACGCAAGCTTGCGACGGATGAGGTGCATTACACGGACGCTCTTCCACATCTTTTGTTTACGAAAACAGCAGGAATTTGCTCATACTTGAACAAATTCCTGCTGTTTTTTTCGCTAATTCATCAGCCCGATCGGCTCTTTTTTGTTTTCGCTATTGATCGCACAAAGCAGTTGCTGCTGTCAGTGTGTTTTGCAGCAGCATGGTAATGGTCATGGGGCCTACGCCGCCCGGTACGGGTGTGATCATGGACGCTACCTGTGATACCGAAGCAAAATCCACGTCACCGCATAGCTTGCCGTCGGCATCTCTGTTGATACCCACGTCAATGACTACAGCTCCCGGCTTGACCATATCGGCTGTGACAAAACCTGCTCTGCCTACTGCGCTGACCAAAATGTCTGCCTGCAGCGTTTGCGCCTTCAGATCCGGAGTGCGGCTGTGGCAAACGGTCACCGTGCCGTTATCATGCAGCAAAAGCATGGCCATAGGCTTACCCACGATATTGGAACGGCCGATCACAACGCAATGCTTTCCTTGGGCGCTGACACCGCTGCGTGCAAGCAGCTGCATTACGCCTGCGGGTGTGCAAGGCAGAACGTTGTAATCCCCGATCATGATCTTGCCGACGTTATAAGGATGGAATGCATCCACGTCCTTTTCGGGCTTGATGCGAAGCAAGATCTTTTGCTCGTCAAGGTGACGCGGCAAAGGCAGCTGCACAAGGATACCGTGAATGTTGTCAGATGCATTGAGCTGATCGATCAGCCCGAGTACCTGCTGCTCTGTTGCATCTGCCGGCAGCTCATGCACCTCTGAATAAAACCCAACCTCTGCACACGCCTTATGCTTATTGCGCACGTAAACGCGAGAGGCAGGATCCTCTCCTACGATAATCACGGCAAGGCCGGGGACCGTATGATACTTACTTTTGAATTCGGTTGTTTTTTCTGCAAGCTCCGCGCGAATTTCGGCGGAGATCCGCTTTCCGTCAATGATCGTTGCCATGTTCTTCCTCCTCGGCCTTTCGCTCCTCATTCTCTTCCTGTGACTCTTCCGTTTCAAGATCATCCGGTAAAGGTTGCGCCAATCTTGCTGCTCTTTCCGCCTTCTTTGCTGCTACTCTCTCCTCTTCAATTCTCTTTTGCTCTTCGCGGAACACCTTGATATCGGGAATGAAATAAGGCGTAAAGACGGCAGGCATCTTGTTCTTGTAGGACAAAGCAAAGCCGACGATCAGCACAGCCATGGATGCCACAAACAAAACAAGACCAAGCATTTGCGAGATGCGGATGCCTGTGCCGGGGATGTACAGGCTGTCCGTACGCAGTCCTTCAATAAACATTCTGCCAAAACCGTACCATGCAAAATACATCAGCGCGATCTGGCCGTTGAATTTTTTCTTTTTGTAGATCAGATTGATCAGCACAAAGCCGAGCAGATTCCAAAGAGATTCGTAAAGGAAGGTGGGCTGCACCTCCATAAATACACCGCCCGAGGCATCTGACTGCACACCCATGCGCAGCTTATACAAAATGTTGTTTTCAGAAACAGGCAGCGTTTTATCCGGACCAAGGAAAGCATACGTGATCTTACCGTTCACAATGGGAGAGCCAAACGCCTCACCGTTACAGAAATTGCCCCATCTGCCAATCGCCTGAGCGATCATTACGCCGGGCGCAGCACTGTCCAGCACGGCAAACACGTTCACCTTGCGGATCAGCGACATGGAAACAAGGCCTATCACACCGCCGATGATACCACCGTAAATGCCAAGTCCGCCGTTTCTCAGGTTGATCCAATCCTTCAAGGTATTGTATTGTCCTGAATCCAGGGACGTCAGCACGTAGTAAAGACGCGCACCAATGACACCGAGAATGACGGTTGCCATGGCGATATCCAAAAGATTATCCACACTCACGCCCTCACGCTCGGAGCGGTATTTGGTGTAAAGCACGGCCAACACAATACCCGTTGTGATCAGCAGCGCATACCAATAGATCTCCAGACCAAACAGATCAAACGCGACGCGATTGATGGTGAATTCTCCGATCCCCAAACCGGGGAAAGAAATTTTAGTCATCGTTATTTCCTCCTTGTTCTTGCTCGGGATATACCACGGACAGACACATGTTTTCTTTCTTAAAGCATCGATGCAGATAATGCGCGACCATTTCCGGTGTCACGCTTTGTAACAGTTCTGCATATGACAATACCTCACTGCCATCATCCGCAAAAGCCAAAAGCATATTGACGATATTTTCGGGTGAATCAAATTCCGCGACGAAGTTGCCGTATTCCACGCGCTTGCAGCGTTCGAAATCCTCGGTCGGAATACCGTTTTGCTTCAGCTCCTCAATATAATCCAGCACCGCCTTGAACACAGCTTCGGGATCCTCGGATTCCCCTGCTGCCGTCCCCGACGCCATACGCTCACAGATTGAATATCCGTAATACATACCGTAAGAGATCAGCCCTTGCTCGTAAAGATCACTGCACAATTTGCCGGACATGGAAAAGATCAGCTCAAACAAAAGCGTCATGCATGCATCCTTGCGTATACGCTCTGCAGGATTCTCCGAGATATCGGTATCCTTCAAGCCGATATAAAAGATCGGCTTGGGTACGGGCATATAGCTTGTGGCGCGCTCACTTGTCACGTGCGGCTTTTCTTCAAAGGTCTTTCTTGCAAACCTGATCGGTCGGTATTCGGGATCGATGCATGCATTCACCACGTCAAGCACATTTGCGGGCGTGACGTCACCACAGACCGCCAGCGACATGTTGGACGGCAGGTAAAAGGTGTCTGTACATTGATACAGCAGCTCGGACGTGACGTCCGCGATCGAACGCTCTGTTCCTGCAATCTCGTTGCGCACGGTGTGCGTTTCGTACATAGCCTTCATCAGCTGGCTGTATGCGCGCTCCCATGGGTGATCCATCGCACCTCTGATCTCTTCAGCAATGATACCTCTCTCACGCTCCACCGATTCCTCGGTAAAGTACGGATGCGTCACAAAGCGCAAAAGCTCCGAAAGACATGCACGCAGCCCGGATGTGGTATTGAACAGATAGGCTGTTCTGTCGTACGAGGTGAAAGCATTGGCATCCGCTCCAAGTGCTGAAAAACGCAGATCGGAATTGACACCGTCCTCGTTTTCAAACATTTTATGCTCGAGATAATGCGCGATGCCCATCGGCATACTGCAGGCATTTCCGCACTCGTCCAGATATTCGCTATCCATAGATCCAAGGCCTACCTGCAGCACGGCATAGATCGACGAGCATTTCTTGGGATATACGTAAATGCGCATACCGCTTTGGTGCAGGATCTCGGTATAATGCTCACCCAGCTGCGCATTGCGTCGAGCGGTTCGTTTTATCACATGATTATTCATCGCCTTCTCCCTCCTCACCGCTCAGCGTTCCGTTGAGAAAATACACGGTGTCCGGCACAACTGCATTTGCAGCTCGCATCACGTCCTTGGCGGTAATTGCTCTGACTCTCTCTATGCATTGCTCGGGCGTGAGCGAAGAGCCGTAAAACACCTGTCTGCCAAACCAATATGCCTGCAGCGCAGCGGGAGAATCCGTACATTGGCGCAGGATATTGATCAGGGATTTCTTTGCCATGGCAAGCTCTGCACGGCTCACGGGCTTTTGCTGAAGTCTATGCAGCTGTGCAAAGATCTCGTCCTTGGCAAATTGCATATTCTGCGGTAAAATACCGCAGGAAACGGTCATAATTCCCTTATGCGCCACGGCAGAGGAATTGCAATGGTAGCAAAGGCTATGCTTTTCTCGCAAATTCATGAAAAGGCGGGACACGGAGCTGCCGCCAAAGATCTCGGTGAATACTGACTGCGCCATGGCGTCAGGATGGTCGGGCGTAATACCCGTGCGGAAGCCGATTTCCAGTTTTCCCTGTGCGACCGCCATGTCCTCGGTGATCTGCCGCGTCTGTCCGGGCGGCGGCAGGATCATGGTTTGAGGCATTTGCGCTTGCTTGGCGGGAGCGTGCGCAAACATATCGGCAAGCAGCTCTGCTACGTCCCCCGGGGCGTCACTGCCCACGTAAAAGCATTCAATACGTGCGCATTCCAAAAGCTTTTTATGATGCGCGGTCAGCATTTCAGGTGTAAATGCGCATACCTGCTCGACTTTACCAACCAGCGACACACCGTAGGGTTCGCCTTGGCACATGCACTCCCGCAATCTCATGCGTGCATAAGAGCGCGTATCATTGATCTGTGCGCGGATATCATCACATGTATTTTTGATCTCACTTTCCACGATCTCGCGGCGCAAAAGACCGTTTTCATCACGCAAGGGGTGAAACAGCATCTGATCGATCACGTGCAATCCCTGTTCCAGTGTGTTTGTCTGCTCTTTCAAAGGTAAATATCGCGTGCCAAGTGTTTCAAGCACGAAGCCTATAATCTGGCAATCCCCGAAAAAGCTGTTTCTATAAGAAAGCGAAGCACCGTACAGCATATCCAATGCACAGTTGAGATGCTTGATTGTGGGATATTGCTCCGTCCCTCTGCGCAGCACGGAAAAAAGCAAGGTAGTCAAGGGCGAAGCATCCCGATCGGCAGGTAAAATGAACGATACCGAGAGTTGCGCGTTCTTGAAGCGGTCTGTTTGAATGGCTCGCAGGTTGACAGCAGGTGTAATTTTATATATGGTCGGAATCATTTTTTCTCCATACGTACATAGTATTTCTATATTATCATACACCCAAAACGCAAAAATTGCAAGAGTTTTATCATTTTTGCTCTTGCCTTGGCGTGAATTTTCTATTATAATAGTGTTAAATCATGTACTCGGAGGTATACTATGCCCTTTATTGACGTCAAAACCAATACGCAAGTAACGAAAGCAAACGAGCTTGCATTAAAAGAAGCGCTCGGACGCGCCATTGCCATTCTGCCCGGCAAAAGCGAAAAGTGGCTGATGCTGGAGATCAAGGATTCTTGCCGCATGTATTTCCACGGAGATGATGCGCCCTGTGCTATGGTGCAGGTTCAGGTATTCGGTAAGATCAACGCGCAAAAATGCGAGGAGCTGACGGCAGAGGTCTGCCGCATTATGCAGGACGTGCTTGGTATTCCCGTTAACAGCACCTACGTCAAATATGAGGAAGTCAGCCTATGGGGCTGGAATTCGCAGAATTTCTGATATGAAGAAGCTGCTTTTGGTAGACGGGCATTGTCTGCTCTTTCAGATGTTTTTCGGTATGCCCGCACGCATTATCGGCAAGGACGGACGCGCCATTCAGGGTACGCTCGGATTTGTGGGTGCTTTGCGAAAAATGATCGCCATGACAAAACCTTCGCACGTTGCCGTGATCTTTGACGGTGAGGTACACAATCCACGCAACGATCTGGATGCTGACTATAAAGCCAACCGCGAGGATTTTTCGGATGCGGACGAGGATGACACCCCTTTCTCGCAACTGCCTGATATTTACAGAGCCTTGGACGTCATGGGGATCGCACACACAGAAACCGTAGATTGCGAGACCGATGACGTTCTGGCAGCTTATGCAAAAATGTACGGCAAGGACAACGAGATTGTGATCGCTTCACAGGACAGTGATTTCTTTCAACTGATCTGTGAAAATGTCCACGTGCTTCGATATCGCGGTGAACGTTCGGTTTTGTGCGACGAAAACTACATGCACGAAAAATTCGGAATTCTTCCAAATCAGTACGCAGATTTCAAATCGCTGACGGGCGATAGCTCGGACAACATCAAGGGGATACCGGGAATAGGCCCCAAGACAGCAGCTGCGCTGATGGGGCAATTTGGCATGCTGGACGCGCTGATGGCACACCCAGAGCAGATCTCAAAGCCAAAATTACGCGAAGCAATCACGCAAAATCTTGACCGTCTGCGGCTCAATCAAAGGTTGATCACACTGGATGGCTCAGCGGAAATTCCCTTTTTGATTGACGAGCTTACTTACATTGATTGTGAATTGACCACGACGCAGATTCTTGAAAGCATAGGCTTGAAATAATTTCATAACGTTACGCAAATGGATTTTTGGGTGTTTTTATGGAAAACAAATTTTTATTTTTCAGTGCAGAAGCAAAATCTCCCGCCGGATATCATTTGATCAATTTGATTCATCCCATAGAAATTTCATTCAACAAAGACTATTCCGATAAATATTCATCCGCAGAATTGGAAAATATCACGATAGTCTTTATTTGCACGGATGAAGATATGATCGCGCAAGGATTTTACAATGAACGGAAATACATATCGCATAAGAATAAGTATGCTGATATCAGATTGCACATTCCGTATGATGAATTCTTGAAGGCGGACCTTCCCACACGAAAACAGATGATGTGGAACGTCATCACTCGCGCTTTCGCTTATTTGAAAGCACGAAAGGTCTTTACCCCAATCGATGAATTGGAGGAAGATCTTTCTCACCTATTTTGGTCCGAATGAAAAGGCATCGGATAAAAAGGCTTGACCGAGCATTTGCTTGGCCAAGCCTTTTTTGTTTTATTCTTGTGTTGGGATCTGTCCCTTGAATTTTTTAATCTGCTCGCGCATCAGGTCGTAATAAAACGTGCCGTGGATGACCGAGGGCTCCATATCCTTGGAGACTTCGGGTGAAGGCTGTTCGCCTGTTGTCCACTCGTTCCACGAAACGATCAGCACAATGCCTGCGCCAAGGTCACAGGCACGCTGGAACTGGCGCTTGAGTGTTGCACCGTTTTCTCTGCCTGCAGCGGGAATGTAACCGCTCTCCCCTTCTTTGCCCTGCGGTCTGGTTGCAGCACTGACCGTCACCGCCTCTACTCTGCCGTCAAGTACGGTATAAGTCTGCGCACCGCGCTCCTCCCAACTCCAGTATACCTTGGAAAGCAGTGTTTTGGCTTTGAACAGATTGGATTGCTGTCCTACGTAGCCCGTAATCCAACGCACAGTATAGCGGTCATCATCCCACATGCTTGACGGATTTGCCGTGTATTGGGTTGGGGTTGCACCGTAGCAGATCAAGAGTGGCTTACCCTGATAGTAAAAATACATATCCGCTCTGTCCGGATTGGTGACGTAATCACGCCATACCTGATCCACCTTTTTCTGATGCTTGCCATCGGTGATCGTTGACGCACCGGAATGACCGGGGCCTACGAAAATGCAGATCTTGGGTGCGCCCTCAACGGTTGCCCACACGTCGTACATCTTATCGGTTGCTTCCTCGATCATGCGGAAATCCTCGCGCTGTTCACGCATGGTGGCAGGATCATATCCGGTATTGTTCGACCAATCGACAAATACAAAATCCACACCTGCATCGCGCAGTTTCTCTGCATGCAATCGTAAAATAGCCTCGTCATCCGAGAGGTACGGACCGCAAAGCGGGGTGTCCCACGTGCCGTTTTTCCAATCACGGCCTGCCGTATGCCAAGGAGAATACGCAATACCAACCTGTCTGTCCTCATACGGAGTCGCCTCAAATTTGCCTACACCGGTCTGGTCACATTCCACGTCGTCATAGTTATAAACAATGCTCTGATACAGCTCGTATCTTTCCTGCGCCATGGTCATAGCCTCCTCGGTTTTATTTCGTATCGAAAGAATTGTCATATCGTTTTGAGTAACTGATTCATAACCAAGCATCGCACCGAACTCGGCAACCGGCAGCATGAAAGTATCGTTTGTGTAAACCGCAGTCGGAAACGCCCATTCCTCTGTGTTGACTGTAATACCTGTTTGCGCTGCATGGAAGGAAAGCTTTACTCCGCTGCGCGTCATGGTCAGTGTCTGTCCGTCCGTGTTGCAATCAAAGCCCAACATTTTCCCAAGCACCAATGCATCCGCATAAACGAGATCGGAATACAAAGCGGTCGGTAATGCGGTCAGATACTGTGCCTTGTCCACAAAAGTGTATGAATGATCGTTTTTGAAGGCATATACTTGATCCGCAGGAGTATAGGTGCGGCGTGTCTCTCCATGAAGCGACATTGAAGCCAACGTAGAATTTGCATAATGCGACATGTAGCGGAAATAACCCGTACCGTCAACAGACACGTTCTCCAAGCCGCACGAAGCCACCTCTGCGCCGCTTGCGTTTTTGATCACAAGCTGCTCACCGATCTCAACCGTCGCGATCAGCACGTCATTGGCATAGATGCTTGCTCCTTGCTTGGAGCCTTCTGCTTTGAAGCTGATGCCGTCCGCGGCTGAGAAAGGCAGATTGGTCGCAAGTGTTTTTTCGAATCCTTGCTTGACGTAAACGGCAACCGTGCTTTCTCGGAACGAGAACCAAAGTCCACCGTCAATAAACAAGTTTTCCGCAGTTTTGCAGTAAAGGCCTACCATTGCCGCATTGAAATTGCCGCCACGGTCGTTGGGGGCGACCGAAAATTGCGCTTTTGCGGCATATGTATCTGTGGAAACGGATTTGGAAAAGCCTACCGAGTCCCAACCGGTATTGGTCGTTGTCAGTCCGTCGTCGCTCTTTTGGAACAGGCTGCCCATGATGAAGGTCAAACCTCCACCGGTTTTGAGCTGACCGACCGTCTTTCCCTTCATATCTGTGGAAAGATCAATGATATCGCTCTGTCCTACCAGTAATCCGGTCAGATCAGGGCGCTCCCCCTCCGGCACGACCACTGTGATGGGCGGCTCTGTTTGTTGATCTGTTGTCTGTTCGGTCATTTGTTCGGTCGTATTTTCTTCCGGCTCAGTTGTTTGCTGCGCAGTGGAATCCTGAACATCAGGCGTCGCAGGTGTACACGCGCCAAGTATAAAGCAAACGGCTAACACAAAGCAAGTCAGAGAAGATAGTTTTTTCATCATGCAGCTTCTCCTTTCTATCCCACATATATGGTTTTAATCACGTGGTACGTCCCAGCAGCTCCCGAATCGGACACACCGATCACAAAGGTATCCGCCAACAATTGCTCGGGTACGGTAACGTCCTTTAAGAGTTGATACGCTTCTTGAACGTACTTGCCGTCATCAGCATAGAACAGCGATGCATGGTAGCGAAACGCGCGGTCAAACTCGTGCGGTTGTATGCCAAATCTCGACTCCATGATGTGATCCATTCCATCATGCAAAGATTCTAAAATCGTCGACGGTTGCATGGAAATCCAAGTAACCCTTGTGTAACACTCTATTGCCTGAGGTTTCATAACAAACGGGGTTTGTGATGACAAATATTCGGCTATAGCTTGGATCACGTCATTGGCTATTTTATCTTCTGCCTCAAAGGATATCTTCAAAGATACGTGCAACGGTAGTGTTAAGCACGGATTTTGTGAATACGGCATTTCTGTGATATGCTTCCTGATCTCACACAATTGTTGATTCACATCTATTGCTGTCCAAATAAACATCTGATTCCTCAATCATAAATTCTGTATTTTTCATAAAGCGGCATAAAGCCGTTTGCCTCGGTTTGCCAGCGCGCAAGGATCTGATCCGCACTTTCCTGTGAGGTGCGCAGATCGGTATTGCCCGATGCAAGATCGATGTGCCAGCGGCCACCCGAGGGCGGTGGGGTGAATATGAAATCTTGTGGGTACATGTCCTGTATCGTGCGCATCATATGCACACCGAGTGCGACAGGCTGTACCTTCTTTTGGTCAACCACGTGGATATCCACACCATAACAAACGCTGCCCGCATGCTTTCCAAAGCTCGGACGGAAAAATGCCGGTGAGAATGCAAGTCCCGGCAAAGCAAGCGAATTCATACGTTTTGCAAGGTATACGGGATTGATATAGGGTGCGCCAACCGTCGTGAACGGTGTGGTCGTGCCTCTTCCCTCGCTGACGTTGGTTCCCGCAAACAGGCAAGTACCATTGTATACGGTAATGGCATCCATCGTGGGTAAATTGGGACTTGGCTTGACAAACGGCAAGCCTGTATCCGAGTAGAACATTTCCCTTTTCCAGCCGTCCAACTCGACCACGTAAAGCTCACAGCCAAGCTGATATTCCCCATTGTATAACCTTGCAAGCTCGCCAAGCGTCATACCATGACGGATAGGCACTTGTGTAAGTCCTATAAAGGATGACATTTCAGGTCGTGACACGTTGCCCTCGACAATCCCGCCAATCGGGTTAGGACGGTCCAATAAACAGAGTGGTATCCCCTTGACCGCACAGGCTTGCATGCAGTAATAAAGAGTGGATGCATACGTGAAATACCGCGATCCAACATCCTGCATATCAAACACAAGAATATCAATAGGCAGCTCTTGGGGTGCGTAAACTTGATTTTTTCCTCCTTCATCGGTGGAAAATATCATATCTCGGAACAAACTGTAAGAGGCAATGCCGGAGATCTTGTCCACGCCGTTCTCTACCGCTTCCCCCGGTCCGAGCACACCGCGGCTGCCGTGCTCGGGTGCGTATAGTGCCGCCACACGGTAAACCTCCGTCATTGCCTCTATAGTTCCGAGGTATTCACGGTTCAGACCGGATGCGCCACCAACCAAACCGATGCGCTTACCGCCAAGCAAACGGCGTACGCTCGGCTCTCGTATTCTGTCAATACCGGCCTTTACCATACCTACCTCACTGATTCAGCTTATCTTCAATTTTGTTCGCTGCTGCATCCATATAATCGTTCTGCATCATTTCGATCCAGCCCTTATCAACAAGAGCAGCCAATTTGGAATCCATGGGAACCTGTGCCAGCAGATCGTAACCGAACTGCTCTGCGATCTCTGCAATATGACTCTCGCCAAATACGTTGATCTTCTTACCGCAATCGGGACACAGCACGTAGCTCATGTTCTCAACCAGACCAAGCACGGGAATATCCATCATATCTGCCATGTGTGCCGCCTTCTTAACGATCATGGAAACCAGCTCCTGAGGGCTGGAAACGATCACGATGCCGTCAAGCGGAATGGACTGGAACACGGTCAGCGGAACGTCGCCTGTTCCGGGAGGGCAGTCAACAAACAAATAGTCAAGATCAGCCCAGACGGTCTGCGACCAAAACTGCTTGACGGTGCCTGCGATCACGGGGCCTCTCCATACAACGGGTCTTGTTTCGTCATCCAGCATCAGATTGACAGACATGATCTCAATGCCTGTAGTGGTTGCGGGCGGCACCATGCCGTCACCGTCGCCCTCGACGGGCTTTTTCAGGCCAAAAGCCTTAGGAATCGAAGGGCCTGTGATATCGGCATCCAGGATACCGACGCGGTAGCCTCTGCGCTGCATCAGCACTGCCAGCATAGAGGTAACGAGAGATTTACCAACACCGCCTTTGCCGCTGACGACGCCAATGATATGCTTGACGCTGGATGCGGGATGGGGTGCTTCATACATGCTTTGCTTATCGCGTGATCCGCAATTTGCAGAGCAAGTGGAACAGTTATGGGTACATTCGGACATTTTTAACACTTCCTTTTTTGGTGATAGTTTCTATACCCCAGTATTATACCGCACATTTACGGCAAATGCAAGGGGCTTGGTAATTTTTTTGAAGATTTTGGACAAATTTTACTTTTTTTCGCTTCGCATCTTGATATTTGGCAAAAAACATAGTATAATAATTGAGATTGAAATAATACTACCATACATTTTTTGGAGGACGTTATGAACAAACTGCAAAAGCTTTCCAATTTCAAGGGCGTACAGGGCCCCGTGCTGACCATCGTAATGGATGGTGTGGGACTTGCCCCCGATACAATTTCCAATGCCGTAGCAGGCGCTTACACACCTACGCTGGATGCACTGATGGCAAATTATCCCATGGTCAGCCTGAAGGCGCACGGTGTTGCCGTCGGTCTGCCTTCTGACGACGACATGGGCAACTCCGAAGTCGGACACAACGCGCTTGGCGCAGGTCAGGTATTTGCACAGGGTGCAAAGCTGGTTACCAACTCTATCGAATCCGGCAAGATGTTCGCATCCGCTACCTGGCAGGAGCTGATTGCCAACGCTCGTGCAAACAACTCCACGCTGCACTTCATGGGTCTGTTCTCGGACGGCAACGTGCATTCTCACATCGATCACCTCAAGGCTATGATTACCCATGCAAAGGCTGACGGTGTCGCTACCGTTCGCGTACACATCCTGCTGGACGGTCGTGACGTTGGTGAAACCTCTGCCCCCGATTATATTCTTCCCTTCGAGGATTTCCTCGCATCCCTGAACGACTCTGCATTTGATGCCAAGATCGCATCCGGTGGCGGCAGAATGACCATTACCATGGACAGATACGAAGCAAACTGGAGCATGGTGGAAAAGGGCTGGCACACTCACGTGCTTGGTGACGGCAGACAGTTTGCGTCTGCAATTGAGGCATACAACACGCTGCGTGCCGAGACCGGCAAGATTGACCAGGACATCGATCCCTTTGTCGTTGCAGCCGACGGCAAGCCCGTAGGCACCATCGAGGATGGCGACAGCGTGATCTTCTACAACTTCCGCGGTGACCGCGCCATTGAGATCTCCAAAACCTTTGACACTCCCGAAGGTGAGTTTGACAAGTTCGACCGCGTTCGCTATCCCAAGGTCGTTTACGCAGGTATGCTGGAGTACGACGGTGACCTCCACATTCCCTCCAAGTATCTGGTAAATCCCCCCGAAATCTCCAACACCATGGGCGAATATCTCGCTAACACCGGTGTTGCACAGTACGCCATCTCCGAGACACAGAAGTACGGTCACGTCACCTATTTCTGGAACGGCAACAAGTCCGGAAAGTTCTCCGAGGAGCTGGAAACCTACGTGGAGATCCCCTCTGACGTCGTTCCCTTTGAGCAGCGTCCCTGGATGAAGTGCGCAGAGATCACCGACGAGCTGATTTGCGCTTTGCGCGAAGGCAAGTACACCTACTACCGCGTTAACTTCCCCAACGGTGACATGGTTGGTCATACCGGTTCGCTGGCAGCAACCCGCTGCTCCATGGAGGCACTTGACCTGCAGCTGGCAAGAATTCTCAAGGTTGTTGACGAGCTTGGCGGCGTGGCTTTGATCACCGCCGACCACGGCAACGCAGACGAGATGTACGAAATGGACAAGAAGACCAAGCAGCCCAAGGCTGACAAAAACGGCAACTTCAAGGCAAAGACCAGCCACACGCTCAATCCCGTTCCCTGCATCATATACGACAACACCGATGCTAAGAACTCCTACAGCGTAAAGGCTGACAACGGCACGTTCGGGCTTTCCAACGTAGCAGCAACCATGGTCAACCTCATGGGCTACAAGGCTCCCGAGATGTGGAATGAGTCGATTATTGACGTTGAATAATTTTTCGATAAACAAAAGCCACCACGCGGTGGCTTTTGTTTATCATCATAATTTGATCGGATAATCGCCAAAGCCCATGCAGCAGGAGATGCCCTTGAGCGAAAAGCGTTGCATTTCAAGCGTTGCGATCAATATGCACAGACAGGTGTGATACATGTCATTGATCTCATAAGTGTATCCCAACGACTTATGCTTGGATTTCTTTTCGATAACCCACCCGACAGCGATCAGTTCGTCCAGAGCTACTCTCAACGTGTCCTGATCTAACTGAACCTTTTCCTGCATTTCTCCAAAGCTGATGTCGCTCATGGAAATGATGGCAAGACAGACAAGGAGATTTATTCTTTTTGAAAGCGCGGGTAATGCCTTCTCAGCAAAATCAAGCGTGTCTTTGTCTACGTTTTCAAAGAAATCCCTTGTGATAATGGCACCGTAGCCTTTGCCCGAAAGCAATGACAGACCGTTTTCACCGACAATATGCAACGGCTCGTCATACATGTAAGGATCCCTGTTTTTATTGTTCCATCTGCCCAACCCGTGATGCGCATAACAAAAAACCTTCAAGGCATCCCTATACGACTCTGCGCTCATTTGCGGATGCTCCGCAACCTTATCCCAAATCTTATGATAGATGTCTTCATATGTGTATTCATATCCGTAATACATATAATCAATGCTGACACCAAAATACTCAGCAATCAAAGGGATGATTTGCGTATCGGGGAGCGACGTGTTTGTTTCCCATTTTGAAACGGCTTGGGGTGAAATATTCAATGCGATGGCTAATTGCTCTTGCGTGATCCCTTTTTTGCGTCTGAGATCGGCTATATTTTTAGCAAGGTTTATTTCTTTCATATGATTCTTCCTTTCAATTTCACCGCGAGCTCTTCGGTTGTGATTTGATTATAGCACACAGAAAAACAATTGTAAACAACTTGTTCGGCTTGCATCTCAGCTCGCAGTTGTTTTAAGAACAATTCGTCCTACCGGCAGTAGTCTTTTTTGTATGAATCTGTAGGGGGCGACGTCCTCGACGCACCGTCCTGCATAAAACAAACTTTTCGCAATGCAATAAGTTCTTTGTGCCTGCCCGGGGCGTCGAGGACGTCGCCCCCTACAGCTGTTTAATGCGTATCTCGGTTTAATATTTTGACAGAAACGGGGATGATTCATCTCCATTTCTCCGCTAATTCTGCATTCCTATTTTACAGCGCTTTTTATGATGCATTTGTTGTTTTGTTGATAAAATACGCGATGATCGCACTATCGTAATTCTCATCGAACTTTCTGGCAAAAAATCTACCAGATGCTTCGATTTCCTGCAAAAACGACATGGCGCAATAGTTGGGTGCGCCAACAGGCAGCCGCTGTCCGCGTTCCTTCCAGTCCACGTACCGCAGCATATTGTTGCTTTGCGTGCTTCGCGCCCCCTTGAGCATCTCAAACAGCGTGACGTAATAGATCTCCGCACCCGAGAGCGAATGCACAAACATTTCGTCAAAACCCCTGTGCTGCTCGAGAAAATGCACGACGTCCCTGACGCAGTCGTGACTGATCGTGAACCAATCTGCGCCTCCGTACAATGGGTATTGCTCGGGCAATTTCTTCCCTTTGATTATTCCGCATCCGTACAGTCTGCCATATAAGGACCGCGCATAACGCATGGGCGAATACCTTGACAATCTGCGTCTGAAGCATTTGGGCCAATGCAGCGCAACCCTACCCAATCCGCCTCCATATTGCCAGGCTGTCGGCAATTTTGCAGCCTCATAATAAGCGTAGTGTGCCGTGCTTTGCAGATAATCTGCAAATTCCCGTACAGGGCGGATGGCAAGATCAGCTCCGCTGTGCAGCGAAAAATAATCATATTCTCCGTGTTCGGCAGCATATCCGAGCAAATAATTGTTGACAAGAATTTGCGAATAATCACCCCAACGGACATCATGATGCTCCGGGAGAATGATCACGCGATCGGATTGCAGAATCTTTTCAATCATTCCGGGATTTTTTGCATCCGTATGCACGTAAATATCACAATGCTGATAGGTCAGCAGTTGCCTGATGAACAAATTCAACTGCTCCGGATTGGCATGCGTTACGATCAAAAATGCAATTCTCACGGGTCTGCTTATCATAGCAACACCTCAAGCTTGTTCTGTTTTTGCACACAGCTCCGGGACATCCACAAACGTAAGCACCGCATCGGTATAACCGTCCGATTCAAAAACGATGATCTCATTATCGCCCCTGTGCAACAGCGGCGCGGGTACGTACAGCGTTTTTTGCGGGCCTGCGGGATTGTAGTATCTGCCTATGTTAAAGCCATTGACCACCACAAAGCCCTTTGTAAAGCCGTCAAGGCGGATAAAGGTATCTTTGGGATTTTCATCCAAATGCATATTTCCGCGCAGGAAGACCGGCTTATCAAAGGTCTTCTGCTCTTCAAAGACAAGCCCAGAAAGGTCGTCCATGGTCAAAGGATACATCTCCCAGCCAAAGTGATAACGCTGGCCAAGTCTGACACCACCCAATATACCCTTTTTATCAAGCAGATTGATGCCATAGTTGACTCTGCCCATATTCTCGACCAAAATTTCCAATACGGCACTCTGTCCGAAATCAAGCGCAATGGTGACGGGATCATCCCTGCGATCGCGCTCCTTGATCCCCACACACTTTCCGTCGACAAAAATGATGGCACGGTCATGCAGTTCGCCAAAGCACAGCGGCAGTGGCTCTACAGGGCCTTGGATGGTGGTACGGTACAAGGTAAAACCGAAATCCTGTCCCAGTTGCTCCATGGACTTGGGGAAAGCTGCCTTGACGGGGGCAGAAAGTCTTGTAAGATTGTCAAACAGCTCGGCCTGCTCGGTCAGCTTCAGCGCACCGTAAGCAGCCTTTTCGGAGTTTTTGACCGGAATATCAGGGGCATTCTTGCCCGTTCTGCGCGCGATCATGGCCTTGACCGCCTCGTAAAGCGGTGTGGTATCCCCTGCCTCGGTCAACAGCGCACGGTAGTCGTAACTGGTAATGGTGGGCTGATAGTCGCCCGGGTGGTTTGCACCATTCCAAAAAGCAAAATTGGTGCCGCCGTGAAACATATACAAATTAAAGGATGCGCCAAGGTCAAAGAACTTTTCTATCTCACGTACGATCTCGTCGATGGGACGCAGCTGCGTACCAGATTCGTACCAATGGTCAAACCAGCCGTCCCAAAATTCACCGCACATCAAAGGACGATCCTTTTGGAATTCCTTGAGCGTCAGAATTTGCTCGGTATAGCTGCCGAAATTGGCGACTGCCAGAACTTCGGGCAGCGTGCCGCCGCTCAGCATCCATTTTGCCGTGCCGTCCGAGGTAAACAGCAGGCAATCTATGCCGTTTTCGCGATAAATATCCACGATCTTTTGCAGATAGACTTTATCGTCACCGTAGCTGCCGTACTCGTTCTCGACCTGCACCATGATCACGTTCCCCCCGTTTGTGCAGAGATGGGGACGGATGCGCGAAAGCAGCTCACGGTAATAGGGCTTGACCTTTTCCAAGTACATGGGATCATCGCAGCGCAGCGCGATATCGGGATAGGAAAGCAGCCAGGAAGGCAGCCCACCAAAATCCCACTCGGCGCAGATGTAGGGACCGGGACGTAGGATAACCATAAGCCCCAACCGTTCGGCTGTTTCAATAAATCTCTCGATATCCAATATACCCGAGAAATCAAACTGTCCTTCGCGTCGCTCGTGCAAATTCCAACAGGTATAGGTTTCAACCGTATTGAAGCCACAGGCTTTGAGCTTAGTCAACCTGTCTTCCCAGTATTCGGGAACGGTGCGAAAATAATGAATTGCTCCGGAAAGCACCGTGATGGGCTGACCGTCGTATATAAACTGATCATTGCAATACGTAAACGTGTGTTTCATAGCACTCAATCCTTACTTGCAATATAAGGTGCAATAGCAGCAGCCGTTGCCACGATGGGCATGGTCTGCACCCAGATCTTGCCGGGGCCTGTTACACGTGTGTTGAAGAAACCTTCACCGCCAAACAGCACGTTCTTGGCGCCCTTAACGCTTTCCAACTCCATGCTGCAGCCCTCGGTCATAGCGGCAAGATAGCCTGTGCCAAGGATCAGGCTCTGCCCTGCGGCCAGCTCATATTCCACGCAATGTCCATCGATCTCAATAAAGACAAGTCCATCACCTGTGATCTTCTGCATAATAAAGCCCTCACCGCCAAACAGGCCTTGAGCAAACTTTTTGCGGAAATGGATGGACAGATCAAGTCCCTTTTCCATCGCAAGAAAACCTTTTTTCTGCACGATGATACCGTTGCCGGGCGTAACGTGATAAGGAAGAATGGAACCCGGGAAGCTGGACGCAAACGCGATCATTCCCTTGCCGCCTTGAGCTGTGTATTCATTCAAGAACATGGATTCACCAGAGAAAAGGCGTCCCATCGCTTTACCAAAACCGCCTGCAGAGGTTTGCATTTGCATATTTGTGCTCATCCAGCTCATAGCACCGCGCTCGGTGCAAAGCGTTTCTCCCGCTTGCGGATAACATATCACTACGGGAAGGCTTTCGCCCTTGATTTCATATTCTATCATATGTTGTCTCCTTTCGATTCGGAACTGCTTTTATTATAACAAGAATATTGCTCTTTGTCAAGAAAAAGCCCTGCACATGGTGTACAGGGCTTGATAATTTTATTCACCGTAACCGATTACGGTCTCGAATGCAACCTGCGCATAGATTCTGCTCAGAAAATCGTTGGGATGGTTGATGTTGTTACCGGTGTGGTCACGGAAACGCTTGTTTTCCACAATTCTCTGGCTCATGCTGGTTACACATGCAACGCCGCATGCCTTACCGTCCTCAACATAATCCTTAGCAAGCTGTTCGAAAACGGTTTCAAATCTATGCTGGTTTCCGTACCAGCCGTTGGTTGCCTCGGGGTTGGGAATCATAGTAGCTACAAGCATCAGATCTGTTTCGGGAGCTACCGCATATACCTGATCTGCGATCTTCTTAATAGCTTTCTTTTCGCTGTTGGGAGAATTAGCTGCATCATTCATACCAAAAGCAAGGGCAAAGAAATCACAGCCGTATTCCTCAACAAAAGGCTTGACATACTGATCAAACTTGTTGGTACCGTCTACACTGGTCCAACCACCGACAGAGGGGTTGATATAGGTAATGGTGCCGTTGGTACCAAATACGCTATCCTGAGCGGGAGGTGTGGAAACATTGGGGAGTTTGGTATTAACATACTTAACGGTATAGCCATACTTCTGTGCAATAAACTGCGTAAAGAGCTGAGACCAGGAGGGAGCATACGGATGCACGTTGTTCAGACCGGAAGAAGTTGCACCCCAGGTGATACTGTCACCGTAGAAGATCATGGTAACATCTTCACCGGCTTCAAGCTTAGCAATCAGTCTTGCAAACTGATTGGAATGCTCGGGAACAAAGCCTTCCCAATACTGATCGTGTACATAGGTTACTGCAACCTGCCACTGTGTCATGGTAGTGCCTTCACCCCAATAGGTATAATAATTCTTACCCTCGTACTTGGTAACAAGCTGTGCGGGCATGCCGGGGATCTCTTTTTCGTGGTAGTACTGTTCAAAGGAGATCACGGGAATGCGTGTACCCTCCAGCAGAACCAGCTGACCATCGACAACGTCATAGTCTTTTCCCTGCTCGTAAACCGTCTTAAGGTCGTAAGAGCGAACAGAAAGAATCTCATCGGGTGTGTAAAGCAACGAAGCCTTATCATCCATACCGACAAACATAACTGTCTCGTTATACACAACTCTGCCATCCCATACCGGGGCCATGTACGTGTTCAGATCGAAGGTGTCATACTTGAGAATATCACCGATGGGAGCATCGTTGACAGTGCCTCTGGTGGTTTCTTCCTCTGTAGTCGCCTCGTCGGACGTTTGCTCGGTGGATGGTTCGGTCGTTTCCTGAGTAGGCTCTTCCGTCGGTGTTTCGGTGGGATCTTCGGGAGTTGTGATATCTTCACCGCCACCCTGATCACAAGCAACAAAGCAAACACCGAGAAGCAGCATTGCCATCAGAAAAGATAGGATTTTTCTTGCTTTCATGTTTTCCTCCAATAAATAAATTAGTATATGATTGTTTTTGGACACTTATTTCGTACCGGTCGAACCAAAGCCGCCCGCACCTCTTTCGGTTTCCTGCAAGGCCTCTACCTCACAGAATTGCGCTTGATAAACCGGTGCAAAGACCATTTGCGCCACTCTCTCCCCCGGCTCAACAAACTGCGGCTGCCCTGTATGATTGTGAAGAGAGACCATGACCTGGCCGCGATAATCGCTGTCGATTACGCCAACCTTATTGGCGGGTGCAAGTCCCCTTTTTGTAGCAAGTCCGCTTCTTGCATAAATAAATCCGGCAAAGCCCTCCTCTATTTCCATGCTAAGTCCCGTGGGAACAAGAACAGTTTGTCCGGGCAAAATGGAAACGGGCTTTTCTATACAGGCATACAGATCGGCACCTGCCGCACTTATACTGCCATATGTGGGAATATGGGCATTTGGATGAAGCTTTACAATCTTGACAGTCACAATGGCCTCCACAATATCTGAACTTTCAAATAGTGTAACAAATAAATTTTAACATGGTGTGAACATATGCAATAATTCTTGACGAATTGTATTTTTTACAGTATAATAAAGGTAACTATTAACCAAGGAGGCACTCACATGAGCAAGATCAAGGTAGCTGTGATCGGCTGTGGTACCATTGCCAATGCCGCTCACATTCCCTCTTACATGAACAATCCCGAGGTGGAGATCAAGTATTTCTGCGACATCATTCTCGAAAAGGCACAGGCTGCCGTGGAAAAATACGGTTGCGGTACCGCGATTGTGGACTACCACGACATTCTGGATGACCCGGAGCTGGTAGCCGTTTCGGTATGCACTCCCAACCGCATGCACACCACCATCACCATTGACTTTTTGGAGCATGGCAAGCACGTGCTTTGCGAAAAGCCTGCTGCAAGAACCTATGCAGAGGCAAAGCTGATGCAGGATGCGCAGCACAAATCGGGCAAGGTGCTCAACATCGGTGTGGTCAACCGCTTCAACACGGCCGTCAATGAGATCAGAAAGCTGATTGCAGACGGTGCTTTGGGTGAGGTGTATCATGTGTACGTATCCTTCCGCGCATGGCGTTCGATCCCCGGACTTGGCGGTGCATTTACCACCAAAGAGATCGCGGGCGGCGGCGCTCTGATAGACTGGGGCGTGCATTATCTGGATATCGTCATGTACTGCACGGGCGATCCCAAACCTCTGACTGTTTCGGGCAAGGCATTCTGCAAGCTGGGCGTGGATATGCCGAATTACGTTTATGAGGGCATGTGGGCCGAGGATACCAAGGACGTAAACGGCACCTATGACGTAGACGACAGCGTGACCGGCTTCATCCGTACCGAGGGTCCAACCATCACCTTTAACGGTGCATGGGCGCAAAACATCGGTGTCAGCGAGCCCTATATTGATTTTCTTGGCGATAAGGCCGGCATCCGCCTCAAATACGGTGGTGACTTTACCCTGTTTGGCACAAAGGACGGTAAATTGACCAAGGAAGTTCCCGAATACGACAGCGTCAATATGTTCCAGAACGAGATCGATTCCTTCATCCGTTGCATCCAAACGGGTGAAAAGCTTCCCTCCCACATCGACCAGGTCATCATCACCGCGCGTATGATGCAGGCTATCTACGATTCCTCCGAGCAGAATCAGGAAATCAAGCTGGAGTGGTAAAATATCCCCTACATACAGACACCCCCACCGAGTTTTTGGCGGGGGTGTTGCAGTTTATATTATGCATAGCAAAAGTATCGCGAACCTTCACCTGTTACAAGGGCTATAAACTTTGTTTTGTGCTATGAGTATAAACGTAGGGGCGATTCACGAATCGCCTGCGGACGACCATGGGCGGGCGCTTCGTGAAGCGCCCCTACGACATTGGGAGCAACGCAACAGTCAACAAATAGTAAACAGACCCCAACCACATAGCCGCGCGAAAATTGTCGTAGACAAGGCGCACCGCAACGGGCAAGACGCAGGCGATCTTACGATCGTCAATCCGCACGCGAGGAGCAACGCAGTATACGGCAATTTTCGAAGAGCGCAATTAATAGAAAAAGCGAATGCAGATGCGCATTCGCTTTTTCTATTTCTCCAAGATTAAATTCTTTCCTTAACCTTAGAAGCCTTACCAACTCTGCCGCGCAGGTAGTACAGCTTTGCACGTCTGACCTTACCACGACGGATAGTGTCAACAGCTACTACGTTGGGAGAGTGGATGGGGAAAGTCTTTTCAACACCGCAGCCGTAAGAAATTCTTCTTACAGTAAAAGTAGCGGAGATACCTGCACCGTGCTTAGCGATAACGGTACCCTCGAAAAGCTGGATTCTCTCTCTGGAACCCTCTTTGATCTTGTTGTGAACACGTACGGTGTCACCAACGTTGACAGAAGGAATTTCTGCCTTCAATTGCTCGTTTGTAAAAGCCTCGATCAGATTCATTTTGATGGCCCTCCTTATATTATCGGATGTTCATGCGAGCATGCAGCGGACCACCCGTTCTAATGCCGTGCTCATGGCACGCATCGGTTATTATACCATATAAATCTGAAAAATGCAAGAGGTTTTCGAAAAATAATTTACATTTTTCTCATATTTTTTTGCATTTTCAGCGTCCAAATCTCCCCTTCAGCATCTCGGGCAGCATACGCAGCATAGCAAACAACGCGGGCGTATTGAGCGCTACCACAGCGGTGGTCAGAATGCCAATCCAAAGCATCCACAAGGGCGGCTCGGTCATCATAATCACGGTCATGCCGCTAAGCAGCACGGTGTTGAGCGTGATTTTTGGAATCTGCAGATTGAATCGGATATAGCGATGCATGGTGGCCGCACGCAGCACAAATACAGCGAAATAGCTGACAAAGGTTGCAACCGATGCGCCAACAGCGCCCCACTCAGGGATCCAGATCAGGTTGAGTACGATATTCAGCCCCGCGCCAAGCATGGAGGTATAGAAGGACACCATGGTTTTCTTTTTGGTGAAATACGCGGTAGCCAGGAAGGAATCAAACGAGGTGAATACGGTGGCCAGTACAAGGATCGGCACGTACAGCCAAGCCTCATAGTAAGAATCGGCAAACAACAGCATGGAGCAAACCTTGGCAAAGGCAATCAGGAACGCTCCGCCGACAAACACGATGGCTACGTAATAACGGAACACCTTTCCGAAAAAGTCCGCGCAGGCATCCGGATCATCCGACTCTTTGACGGCAGACAAACGCCACGCCTCGTTGAATACGGCCACCATATAAGTCAACAGCGTGGGGATCTTATAGGCGGCTGCATATAAGCCGTTCTCGGTATCCGAGCGCATGCGCGCAACAAGATAGCGGTCGGACACACCCGTGATCCACCAGAAAACGGTTGTCGGAATGAGGGGCAGCGAGAACTTCAGCATCTCTCCCATGAGCTTTTTGGAGATCTTTTTGAACGAAAAAGCACGCCACAGCCTGCAATAGACGACCAGCGCCAGCGTGGTGACAAAGTCCGCGCACACAACCGAAAGCACGTATCCCTCGACCTTCATGCCCAATCCAACAAGGAAAAGCACGTTGAAGCCAATATTGAGCACGGTATTCACAATGCCCTGCACCGCAAAGGTCTTGGTTCTGCCGATTGCGCAAATATACTGCGCACAGACCGAGTGGATATTGGAGCAAAGCACGAACAACACGATCAACCAAAGATAGGGTGCAAAGTATTCCAGCAGCAAAAGCAGCGGTGAGAGCAAAAGGAAGCATGCCGTACTGATACACAGGATTGCGACACCGCTTGAGAAAAACGCTTCCTTATCCCCTTCCTTGGCAGCGGCATTGCGGAAAATGCCCTCGCTGATGCCAAGGCAGGCAAGCGGAATGAGCAGATTGGCAAGCTGCGTGATCAGGTCGGCCGTAGAATACTGCGCCTCGGAAAGGCATGCTGTATACAGCGGCATCATCAAAAATACCAACAGCTTGGATATGAATTTTCCCGCTGTAAAGATCATTGTGTTTCCAAACAATCGTTTGATCCTCGTATCCACGCGCTCACCTCCCTTTTTGTGGCTAACTATTATATTTTATCACTTCATGCGTGCGGTGTCAAGGCAGGTTTTCGCTTTTTTGTGCATTTTCGATCCAAAATCCACTTGCGGGCTCGATCGGAGCAAGTATCATGCCGCAAAGCCCCTCGACGTCCAAGCACAGCATACCCCGAGCATCGGTCTGCAAACGCAGCTCCCCAATGCAATCGTCAGTTGCAAACACACACGCATAATACGGATACCGCCCGCCCACAAAAATACGCACCCCGCACGCCCTTTCGGTGCCGAAATGCAACAGCACGCACACGTGCCGTCCCGTGCGGTCAAACCGCTTAAAGGCCACAAGCCCGTCGGGGGCGTTTTCAAGCGGCACAGATGCCGTGCCGTCCTTGGAATAGTCACAGTCCCAAAGCGCAGCGGTTTGCAAATAAAAATGATTGAGCGCACGGACAAAGACGCGCAAATGTCTGTGCGATTCAAAATCCTGCAAAAACCATTCCACGCAATCACGCGCGCTCCATGGCGAAATCTGCCCGATCTCATTGCCCATAAACAGCAGCTTTTTTCCCGGAAGACAAGTCATATACAGCAAAAGCAAGCGCATGGCAGCAAATTTTTCACCGTGTGAGCCATCAAGGCTGCCCATGACGGATCTCGATTGTTTTGTGGAAAGCGCAGAGGAAAGCGCAAAAATGCAGTTTTCTGCAAACAGATTCCCTGTCGGGTCACGCCAGGCTTGCCTGCCAAGGCGCAGTGCGGGCGGCATGGCAAAGCAATCCAACAGCGAGGCTTCCGATGCAAAATCCAGCACAAAGTCAAACCCAAGTCCTCCAAAGCGCTGTTGCACGCTTGATCCGCGATATCCCGTACCGCGCAAAAGCAGCAGCGCGTCGCCCATGCCACGCCGCACCGATGCGACCAGTTCTCTGACAAACACACCGGTTGCGTAATCCGCTGTCATCTCCGAAGCATCGATATAAAGTCCATCCAAATGATACTCCCGCAGCCAGAACAACGCTGAGGAATACAGCAGCGTCGTGGCATACGGATCGGTATAATCAAAGAAAAGTGCGTCCTTTTCCTGCTTTGTATACATCCCCGCACCGTCATAATTGCCAAGTCCCCCCGCATGCGTTCCGGGCTCGCGGCATGCAAGCTCCATGATCACCCCCACGTGCTCCTTGTGCAAGCGATCGATCAGGTAAGCAAAGTCATCCGGTGTACCAAGCGATGCATCGGGTGCAAAATAGGTCACGATGCCATCCTTCCCCCCACTTTGCTGACAGGGACAGTGGATCAACACGTGCGTATATCCCATATCTGTGACATATTGTGAGAGCAGATCCGCGATGCTTCGATAATTCCTGCTTGCAACGCCCACGTATCCGGCATCTTCATCTCCCAGCCAAAAAAGCTGATCCACCTCATAGATATTCATAGGATACGCATAATGCTCGTGTTCGCCATACCGAGCAGCGCGCTCTGCAAGATATCCGCTGTCTCCCCAAATGAAATGCGATTCCGTATAAATGAAGGAAGCCCCCTCCCCCACGCTCTCGCTCATACGGGCATAAGGATCTGATTTATAATGGATCTTGCCATTCTTCTCAACGCGATATTTATACCGCAGCCCCTCGGGGCAAATATCTGCAATGATAATCAGCTCCCAGACCCCGCTGTTTTCCAGCCTTTGCATAGGAGCCGCTTCCCATGCATTGAATTCTCCGACAAGGCTGACACGCTCAGCTCCGGGAGCAGCTACGCGGAACACATAGCACCACCCCGGCCGATCAAGCAGCCTGTGAACCCCGAAATACCGATAAGCATGCGTTCCCTTTCCCTTTTGCAGATAATATGCCGCCAAAGAAGCTGCGCCCTTGCTGCTTTGCGTTTTGTAAACCATAAAAAACCTCCGTACGGTAATACCTTATAGTATTTCCCGCAATCGGAGGTTTTTATCAAAATTCTGAATTATTCGTCCTGGTTTTCCCAGTTGTGGAATACGGACAGTACGTCGTCGTCCTCTTCCAGCTTTTCAAGCAGCAGATTCATGAACTTCTTGTCGTCGTCTGTGGTCAGCTCAACGTAGGTCGAGGGGATCATGGTCTGCTCAGCGGAAAGCACGTTATAGCCTGCGGCCTTGATACTCTCGGCTACTGCAAATACGTCTGCGCTCTCGGTATAAACCTCGAACACCTCACCCTCGGCAGCAAAGTCCTCAGCACCTGCCTCCATGGCGTCTTCCATCAGCTTATCCTCGTCGATGTCGCCATCCTCGTTGTCAATGACGATCAGGCCTTTTTCGGAGAACATGAAGCTGACGCTGCCCGTAGTACCAAGGTTACCGTGATACTTGGAGAAAGCGGCACGCACGTTGCCTGCGGTTCTGTTTCTGTTATCTGTTGCGGCTCTGACAATGACTGCCACGCCTGCGGGACCGTAGCCTTCGTAGGTGATCTCTTCAAAGTTGTCACCGCCTGCGCCCAATGCCTTTTCGATGCTTCTCTTGATGTTGTCGTTAGGCACGTTGTTTGCCTTTGCCTTAGCGATCAGATCTCTGAGCTTGGAGTTGTTGTTGGGATCTCCACCGCCTGCCTTGACGGCTACTGCGATTTCCTTGCCGATCTGGGTAAAGATCTTACCCTTGGCAGCATCGGTCTTTTCTTTTTTGTGCTTGATGTTGGCCCATTTGCTATGTCCGGACATGATATATTACCTCACTACAATTAAATTTTTTCAGTTTTCTTTAAGCAGATCATTTCAAACGCGCTGCCAAGCACGTGCTTGGTGGCAAGTGTGAGTGCAATTCTGGTCTGCTTGATGCTCTCGTCGCTCTCCGAAAGGATGCGGCAGTTATGATAGAAACGGTTGAACGCAACGGCTACGTCCAGAATAAATCTGGTAATCACCGAAGGCTCGTAATCGCGCAATGCCATCAGCACCTTTTCCTCATAGGTAGCAAGAACCTTTAAGAGTGCCTGCTCCTCGGGAGCGGTGATGACGAAATCCGACACGGTCGGCTCGCCCGACTTTTCAAGCACCGAGCATGCACGCGCGTACGTGTACTGCACGTAGGGACCTGTGTTACCGTCAAAGGACAGCGCGTCATCCATATTGAAGTCGATATCCTTGATACGGTTGTTGGTCAGATAGTAGAATACGATGGCTCCAACACCAACCGCCTCTGCGACGTCGCTTCTGCCCTTCATTTCGGGATTTTTCTCTTCCATGATCTCGGTGACCTTTTCAATAGCTGCACCGAACAAGTCACGCAAAAGCACCACGTTACCCGTTCTGGTTGCAAGCTTTGCGCCACCGATGCTGACCGTGCCGTACGGGATGTGTACAAGCTGGTCATACCAATCGTAACCCATCAGCTCGACCACCTTGAACCACTGCTTGAAGTGCAGGATCTGCTGGGTACTGGTGACGTAGATGCACTTATCAAAATGGTAATTTTCCTTACGGTATACAGCCGCTGCGATATCACGCGTGGGATACAGCGTGCTGCCGTCGCGCTTGAGAATCAGGCAAGGAGGCATACCGTATTCGTCCAGATCGACAATAGATGCACCGTCGTCAAGCTTCAACAATCCCGAGTCACGCAGCTTTTGTACCTGCGCAGGCATTTTATCTGTATAGAAGGATTCGCCCAGATAACTGTCAAACGTGATGCCCAGCTGTGCGTAGGTCTTCTCATACTCCTCAAGACTGATCTGAATGAACCATTTCCAAAGAGCGAGGTTCTCCTCGTGTCCCATTTCCATCTTGTGGAATTCGGCACGGGCTGCGTCTGCAAGCTCGGTCTTTCCCTCTTCCTTTTCAGCGGTAATGGCGTTATTGATCTTGACGTACAGCTCAACCAGCGTATCAATGCCGCCCTGTTCAACCATTTCCTTGCTGCCCCAGGTATTATAAGCCAGAATCAGCTTACCGAACTGAGTACCCCAGTCGCCAAGATAATTGATACCGTAGCAATCATAGCCCGCAAACTCGTGCATTTTTTTGAGCGAGTGACCGATCACCGTGGTGCCGAGATGTCCGATATGAAAGGGCTTAGCCACGTTGGGAGAGGAATAATCCAGCACGACCTTTTTGCCCTGCCCGATGGTGGGCGCGCCATACTTTTCTTTCTTTTCCAACACCTGAACGAGCACGTGGCTTGTCAGATATGCGGGACTTATGCGGATGTTGAGATATCCGTTGACCGCCTGAGCGCTTTCGATGCAATCGCAATCCAAGTTGTCCGCCAGCGTTTGCGCGATCATGACGGGTGCGCGGCGCAGGGACTTTGCAAGCTTGAAGCAAGGCAATGCAAGATCGCCCATGGTGGCATCAGGCGGATATTCCAGCATACCTGCCAACTCGTCAACCGTCAGCTCAGCCGCGGGATTGATGGATAAAATCCCCTTTTGAATGTTTTCTGCTATTGTTTGTTTGATTTTCAGCATAATATTTATCTTTTCCTCAGTTGATCATTTTCACAATTTTGTATTATATCATATTTTTTCGCGGTATGCAACAGGATTTTGACAATTATTCGCAATCTTGTGTATATAGCATATCCCGTGCTGCCTGCATTTGTGCCTGGGTCACGTGAATACCGCCCAGAATGCGTGCGATCTCCGCCACACGCAACTCACCCTGCAGCTCGTCAACAGATGTAAAGGCTCTGCCGTCACGCTCTTGCTTGGAGATGTGCAAATGCTGCTTGCCAAGCGAAGCGACCTGTGCCGAGTGCGTAATACAGATGACCTGCTGCGACTTGGCCATGCTGCCAAGGCGTATGCCGATCTTGCGCGAGGTCTTGCCCGAAATACCGGTGTCAACCTCATCGAAAATGGTGGTAGGAATGCCGTCCTTGGTGTTCATGACGCATTTAATGGCAAGCATGATGCGCGAAAGCTCACCGCCCGACGCAATGCGGATCATGGATGACAGCGGCTCACCCGGATTGGTGGCGATCATGAATTCCACGCGGTCAATGCCGCCCGGTGTCAACCCCGGCTCACGCGTCAGCGCGATGCGGAATCTTACACCGGCCATGTCCAGATAGGAAAGCTGGCCTGCAATTTGCTCGGCTGCTTCAGTGGCCGCTTTTGCACGCTGCACGGACATTTGTTCCGCAACGGTGAGTGCCTTTGCCTCCAATGCAGCGATCTCTGCGTCGTATTGCTCGGAAAGCTGATCCGATTGCTCAATCTCATCCAGCCTTTGCTTGGCGTTTTCCAAAAATTCCAGCACAGCCTCCACGCTGCCACCGTATTTGCGCTTGAGCTTGGAGATCCCCTCCAGCCTGTCTTCTATCTTATCCAGCATGGCAACGGGATCGTCGTCAATATCCTCGGCATAACCTTCAATGCGATCCGAAAGGTCACGCACGCGGTACGACAGGTCTATCAACTCCTCGCCAACCTCGGCTGCATCCGAAACGTAAGCCGCCAGCGCATTCATGGATGCGGCGCACCGCTCCAAGAGATAGCTGACAGAGCCGTTGCTGCCTGCTTGCGTGAGCAGCTTTGTGGAAAAGCGCACCTGCTTTTGCACCTTTTCGGTGTTTTGCAGCTTGTTGCGCTTCTCGATCAGTGCTTCTTCTTCGCCCTTTTTGAGCTTCATAGCCGAAATATCATTGATCTGATACGTCAGCATTTCAATGGTGCGCAAACGCTCCCCCGCATCCTTGAGCAGCGCATCGCGCTTATCGCAAAGTGTGCGCCATTGCTCGTAAAGTGCGGTATATTCCGCCTTCTGCGCATCCAACTCTGCATACGCATCCAGCATATCCATATGATAACGCAAATCCGAAAGCATACGGTTATCGTCCTGTCCGTGGATCGAGATCAGACACGCAGCCGCCTCACGGAGCATACTCAGCGTGGCTGCTCTGCCATTGATGCGCGCGCTGCTCTTGCCGTCCGCACTCAGCGTGCGCTGCAGCACGACACCGTCATCGTCACAATCAATGCCAAGCTGTGAAAGCGCCTTGACAGAGGACTCGGGCAGATCGGTAAAATGTGCGCTGACGCAAGCATTGCTCTCGCCCGAGCGCACCAGCTCACGGTCGCCCTTGGCACCGCAGACCAGTAAAATACTGTCCACGATCACGCTTTTACCCGCGCCCGTCTGGCCGGTCATGACGCAAAAGCCGGACGAAAAATCAATATCCGCGCATCTTATGACCGCAATATTTTCTATATGCAGATTTCTTAGCATATTATTATTGTCCTCTGATGATTTCCTTGATCTTGGTGTTCAGATCGGCTGCAGCGTCTGCATTACGCGATACGACGATGATGGTATCATCACCTGCAACACAGCCGAGAATAACGGGCAGCTTAAGATTGTCAATTCCAACAGCCACAGCCTGCGCCATTCCCGGGAAGGTCTTGATGATCACGGTGTGCATGGCATAATCCACAGAAGTAATGGATTCGGCCAGTGCGTGATTGAACTTGAAGTTCCCAAGCGCCTCGGTGCTCTTGGGAAGCTCATATCGGTATGACCCAGTATTGCTCATCACCTTGGTCAGCTTGAGCTCGCGGATATCGCGTGATACGGTTGCTTGTGTGACCTCATATCCCAACTTACGCAGCTGTTCGATCAGCTCATCCTGTGTTTCAATATCGTATTTGTCAACGATTTCTATGATCTTCTCATGTCTGTTCTTTTTCATTGCATACTCCGTTTGCTATAGCCGAAGAGAGCCGAACTCACACGGTTTTGAGAAGCAAAACTGCGCAGCACCCTCCGGGGTTGAATTTTTTGATGGATTTTGTCAAAGCGAGTCGAAGCAAGATACGCATCTTGCGAGGCGAGATTTGGCAGAAGACGCGAAAAATTCTCGCCGCAGGGCGTATGACTTCGGCTCTCTTCGGCTATAAATTATTCGTTCTCTGTCATTTTTTGACGCAGCTTTTTATAAAAACCGCAATTTTTGATTCTCACAAGATTGGTTTGCATGGGGGATTTGCTGATTCGGACAATATCACCCTTAGACATTTCATAATTGGTTCTGCCATCCACAGTCAGATACAGCATTTTTTCTCTCTGACAAATATTCTTGATCTCCAGCACCGCAGTATCCGGAAATATCATCGGTCTGGCTGCCAGAGAATGGGGGCAGATGGGGGTAACGCAGAAGCAGGAAACGCGAGGATCCACAATTGAGCCGCCCGCTGACATGGAATAGGCGGTTGAGCCCGTAGGTGTGGCCACGATCAGGCCGTCGGCTCGATACGAGGTTACCGGCATGCCGCCCTCGGAAAGCTCAAGATCCACAATGCGCGCGATCGAGCCGTTTGAAATCGAGGCATCATTGAGTGCATAGCAGGAAGAACGCAGATTTCCCCTGTAGCCGATCAGCTCCACATTGAGCATAGAGCGCTTTTCCAGCGTATAACCATCCGGCTCAAACAGCTTATCAATATCGGCAATATCTCGCATCTCCAACTCAGCCATGAAGCCAAGGCGGCCAAGGTTGATTCCCAAAATAGGAGTACCGCGAGATGCCGAGCGACGTGCTGCCTCTAAAATAGAGCCATCTCCGCCCAATACCACGATCATATCTGCCGTGGCATACACTTCATCTATGGGAAGCAGCAAGAACTCCGCTCTCCCATTCGCCATTTTCAAAAAGCGCTCACGATTATATACAGCCGCAACGACTTGACAGCCATGCGAAATCAAGCGTTCCGCTACCGATATAGCTGCGTAGGCCTTTTCCGTAATATTAAAATTTGTGATGATCGCTACTCTTTTCATGAAGGTCGCCTACTTTCTGTGCGGATCAAACAGGGCTTGCAAGGCCTTCTGTCGCACGCTGCCTGTTTGTCCGTTTTTGATATAATATGCAAGATATTCGACGTTTCCGTCCCCTCCCTCAATGGGAGATTGTATCAAGCCACCAAGGCTCAGCCCCTGAGCTTGGGCTGCGTCCAATACGCGTTCCACTGCCGCGCGTCGATCCTTTGCATGCTTGACAATGCCGCCCTTGCCAAGGGCTGCTCTGCCCGCTTCAAATTGGGGCTTGATCAACCCGACGTACACGCCGCCATCCTTCAAAACAGATGCCACTGTCGGCAAAATCAGCGTTTGCGAGATAAAGGACACGTCCATGACTACGATATCCACGCAACCGTCCAGCTGCTCGGGCTGTAAATAGCGGGCGTTGACACCTTCCATGCAAGTCACGCGCTCGTCCAGCATCAGATCGGGATCCAACTGATCCCTGCCCGAATCAATGGCGTACACGTGCGCAGCACCCGCCTGCAAAAGGCAATCGGTAAAACCGCCCGTGGATGCACCGATATCTGCTGCACGCATCCCCTTTACGTCAATTCCAAACGCGCGTAAAGCGCCCTCCAGCTTCAAACCGCCGCGGCTGACGTAGCGCTCGGGCTGCAGGATCTCAACCGTATGCTCCTGCTCGGAAACGTCCTGGGAGGGCTTTTTGATAACCTCGCCATCCAGCACGGCATGTCCCTGTTCTATGTATTTTCTTGCTGCGGTACGGCTTTTGACAAAACCGTATTCCACAAGATAAAGATCTGCTCTCATACTCAGGCGCCGCGCATAAAGAGGATGCTTTCACGGAAAAACGGGATGAACTGCAAAACCAGCGGCACGACAATGCCCAAGGCACAGCCTGCCCAAACCTGTAAGGGGGTATGGCCTACCAGCTCCTTAAGGCGTTTTTCTCGGTTCTCCTCGCTCTCGGCATTGATCACGTCAATGACCAGTTTATTGATGATGGCTGCCTGCTTGCTGACCTCACGGCGCACGCCCATAGCGTCACGCATGACGATCATGGAAAGCACACCCGCAATGGCAAACTCAAAGGAGGCTGGTGAGAACACAATCGCCGTTGCCACCGCCATTGACATAACAGCCGCCGTGTGCGAGCTGGGCATGCCGCCCGTGCCAAACAGAATATTCGGAATATCAAACTTTTTTTGCTTAAAGCCCCGGGTGAACACCTTCAGAATCTGTGCCGTAAACCACCCGGTCAGCGCGGACATCACTATGTAATTGGTAAAAAACTCCTTAACTACTTGCATGCTATCATTCCTTTATTTGTATCAATAGTTTCGTTGTACAAGAAATTCTGCCAAAGCCACCAGATTTTGGCTGTTCTCCAATGCAATGACGGACGAGATCGCGTCGCTTGTCAGCTGTTTTGCATACGCGCGTGCGCTCTCAACGTCATAAAAGCTCATAAAAGTGGTCTTGCCGTCGCGCTGATCACTGCCCACGCTCTTGCCAAGCATCTCTGCGCTCTGCGTGCAATCCAGAATATCGTCAATGACCTGGAAAGCAAGGCCGATATTGCGCGCATACGCAACAAGTGCTTCAAGTCTTGCGTCCTGCTCCGAAAGTCCTGCGGCATAGCAGCCAAGGCGCACGGCAGCCTCGATCAAAGCCCCCGTCTTGCCCCGGTGCAGCTCCAGCAGCTCATCTTTGGTCAGCGCATGGGATTCTCCGTACATATCGATCACCTGCCCCTTGACCATGCCAAAACTGCCTGCACCGCGCGAGAGCGCAAGCGCTGCATCGGCTTTGCTTTGTGCTGATGCATACGGACAGGACAAAATCACGCCAAAGGCATCGGTCAAAAGCCCGTCACCTGCCAAAATTGCTATATCTTCGCCAAAAACCTTGTGATTTGTTGGTCTGCCGCGGCGAAGATCATCATCATCCATGCAAGGCAGATCATCGTGAATGAGAGAATACGTATGTACCATCTCTACGGCTGCTGCATAATCCAGTGCTATGCGCGCGTCACCGTCAAGCATGGCACAGGTTTCCATGACCAGCACGGGACGGATACGCTTACCACCGGCAAGCAAACTGTATTTCTGGGCGTCGTACAGTACCTTATACGTGCGACTTCCCTCGGGATATATCCGGGACAGGCGTGCATCGACCGCCGCTGCGTTTTTTTCAATGAATGCGGGGATCATATGGCAACACCCTCCTTAATCTTCATTGTCATTGGTAACAAAATCGAGCGCAACGATCTCTCCCTGCGCGTTTTGCTGCAAAATCTTGATCTTTCGCTCGGCATCGTCCAATTCAGCTGACAGGCGGCGCACGATGACAACGCCTTCTTCATACAGCTTCAAGGATTCATCCAGCGGAATTTTATCGTTTTCCATAGCGCGGATGATCTGCGTCAATCGCTCCAGCGCCTGTTCGTAAGTCAATTTCTGTTCCATATCTGCTCCTTTATACCGTCAACGGTTGCATCCACAGCACCGTCCGCAAACCTTACAGTAATCCGATCACCCACATCAAAGGCCTTTGCTGAGGTAGACACATCACCGCGCGCATCCTGTGCGACCGCATATCCTCTTTGCATAACTGCCAAAGGACTGAGCGCCTCCAGTTTCCCCACAGAGGCTGACAAGCACTGCTTCTTGCGCTCCAGCATCAAATCCCCCGCATTCTGCAAACGCACCCAAAGCTCATCCAGGCGCATCTGCTTTTCCGCAATGACAACGGCAGGAGAGCGCATGGCCCTTGAGGCTGCCAGCGTTGCCAGCTTTTCTCTTTTTGCCTGTACGTCAGCAAGTGCAAGCGTGCCGATCTTGGCAAGCTTTGCATTCAACTCCGCTTTAAGCGCCAGACGATCGGGAAACACCAGCTCAGCGGCTGCACTTGGCGTGGGCGCACGCAGATCTGCGACAAAATCGCAAATGGTAAAGTCCGTTTCATGCCCCACGGCAGAAATAACCGGAATGGCCGATGCTGCGATCTCACGGGCTAAGCGTTCATCGTTAAAAGCCCAGAGATCCTCGATCGAACCGCCGCCGCGGCCGATGATAATCACGTCTACGTTTGCTGCACGGTTGAAATAGCGAATGCCGCCCGCAAGATAAGCAGCGGCCTGCTCTCCCTGCACAAGAGAAGGAAAAATGAGCAATTCTCCTTGGGGATATCTTCTGCCCGTGACGTTGATGATATCGCGAATGGCAGCCCCCGTGGGCGAAGTAATAATGCCAACGCGACGCGGCAAGCTTGGGATAGGCTTTTTTCTTTCGGGCGCAAAAAGCCCTTCTGCGGCAAGTCTTGCCTTACATTGCTCAAAGGCTAAATACAGACTGCCAAGACCGTCCGCTTCCATGCAGTCGGCATAAAACTGGTACTGTCCGCCTGCTACGTAGGCAGATACCCTGCCGTGCAACAGTACCTTCATACCGTCACGCGGCTCAAATTGCAGCTTAGCTGCATGCGAACGAAACATGACCACACGCACGGTAGCCCCTGCATCCTTGACTGAAAAATACATATGTCCGGTCCTGTATTGGTTGGTGAAATTCGAGATCTCACCCTTGATCCACATATCCGAGAGTACCGCATTGCCGTCCAGCAGCATTCTGACGTACTCATTGAGCTGGGTCACCGAAAAATACTGCCTGACATCTTGCATGATTTACTCACCTTTCAAAAATTCATTGCGGCACAAAAGACTTGTACCTGCGGCATTATCCGCCGAAAAAGCAGGAGCACCGAAATAAGCGTTGAATTTGCGCTCCAGCCGCTCACGAATGCGACAGTTGCTCATAACACCGCCCGCATACAATACGGGCATTCTGCCATATTCTATGAGAATATTCTCTGTCATTTGCGAGAGTGTTTGCGCCACAAATTCCAACGTATATGCACTGACAAGGGCTTTGTTGCCTGTCATGGTATACAGCTTAAGTGCGAGATTTTCAAGTCCCGACAAATTGCACACGCTGCCCTTGACGCTCACACGCGGCTTGGGAATCTTTCCCGTTACTTCCGCAGCCAGCAGCTCGATAGCTCTACCGCACGGGAAGGAAAGCCCCATAGCGACACCAATGCGGTCAATCGCCTGCCCTGCGTTGAGATCCGCTGTTTCTCCAACAAGCATAATCTTGCCAATACTGCCGTCCTTGGGCGTGACCAGCACTGCCTCGGTGGTGCCGCCCGACACATGAAAGGCCACGAATGGGCCTTGCATCAGCCGCTCCAGCTGTCCCGATGCATATGCAGCGGCCATGATATGTCCGCTTTGATGAGAAAATGCATAAAGAGGCACCCCCGCTGCTGCTGCAAACGCGGTGGCTGCCGTTTTACCTGCCAAAAAGCAAGGCATATACGAGCCTTCAACGTCACGCGGATATGCGGAATAGCCTACGGCTGCCACGCGATAATCGGCAGTGACGGCACGCAGCTGCTCGCAAACGTCGGGCAGATTTTTCAAATGCGCAAACACCGCATCGCTCTGCCGCAGACCGCAAGCCCCCGTTTCCACGGGTAAAGGGCTTTTGATATTGGCAATTACCTGCCCCTCAGCCGTGCAAACAGCTGCAGAGGTGGTATAATTGCTGGTATCAAAGCCGACAAAGCAAATCGGTTTATTCTGCATGGGCATCCAGTTCGTTCTTGATGCTGCCAAGCACACCGTTGACAAAGGAGCGCGCTTTATCATCATCATATTTTTTGGAAAGCTCGATTGCTTCATTGATGGCAACGGCATTGGGAATATCCTTAACGTAAGTCATTTCATATACGCAAAGGCGGATGACTGCACGCGAAACGCGCGTCATTCTCGAGACCTTCCAACCGTTTGCATGACGTTCAATCGTTGCATCGATCTCTTCAAGCTTGTCGCAAACACCAAAGAAGGCATTCTTGACGTAAGTACCCTCAGGCTCTCCGTTTTGCTCACACCAGGTAGCAAATACCTCTTCGGGAGTTTCATCCCGTCTGAAATCACTTTCAAAAAGCAGTCCGAACACTGCCTCTCTTTGCTGTTTTCTGTTCATTTGTGCCATAGCTGTTTCCTTTCGCACGAATTTGGGCATATATAGTCATTATAATATTTTAATTATACACAATACAGCGCAAAAAGTCAACACAAAAATGCATATTTGTTTGCATAAAATGAATATTCATGAACGCTCTTTTGTTTGCATATTACTATACTGTTTTGTTCTTCTCGCGCGCAATAGCGGATCCATGTAAAGGTTTCGTGAATTTTTGCTTGCTCTCTTGCATTCAACCTTGAAATATGGTAAAGTATATATTACGTAACGTTACTTCACACGGAAGGATCCAGATACATGAACTTCAAGGACTTTGTCAAAGCTTTTTTGATACATACCTGCTTGTACACTACCGTACTTTTCAGTGCAGCTATGCTGTTCGTTTTGATAGGCGGCATGACCTCTTTTGCCACCGCATCCTATTTTCTTATCCTTGCCTTTTGCGCCTTTTTTGCCTTGGCAAACGTGATATTTGCCAAAACCAAACTTTCGATCTGGTGGCGCTCGGTTATTCACGCAGTTTTAACGCTGGGCGGCTTTTATCTTTGCATTTACGGCAGATACGCAGATATCGGCATGAACAGTGATGCCTTAACGCTGTTCTCGGTTTTGTTTACGCTGCTTTATGCAGCTTCATTTGGCACTTTTTTGACGATTCGTCATTTACGTTTACGCAAAAAGGAAAAGCAAACGTATTATCAGAGCGTTTATAACACGCAAAAAGATCAGAAACGGAGATAAGACCGATCATGAACAAGGATTCGATCATTAAAATTTTGCTCATTGTGATCATTGTACTGCTGATTGGCAATATTGCGCTGTTGGCAGTATGGGGCGTTGTTTCGATTGCCACAGGCACTCCCCTGTTTGACGGAACGCGTCCTACAGACACCGAAAAAGACACGCAAGCTGACACAAGCGATCTGCCCGTGAGCGGCACGCCCGACACCTCGGTCGTGCTCGGTGAGAGCGCAGATATGGGTCAGGAGTATATTGACAGCATCATTTTCCTTGGCGATTCGACCACCTATCATATGGTGAGCCGAGGCGTGCTGAGCGGCGGCAAAGAAACCAAGCAGGTATGGTCGGGGGTGGATGAAAACGGTGAGCCCTCGGGCACGCTGACGCTTGATAGCATGATCCATAAAACCACAATCTACCATCCGTTGGACGGGAAGGAAAAGACGATTGCGCAAGCAGTCGCACAGGAAAAGCCCAAGTATATGGTCATCACGCTGGGCGTCAACGGTGTTGCATATTTGAACGAAACCCAGTTCAAGGCTTATTACGGTAAGCTGATCGATGCGATCATGCAGGCAAGCCCTGAAACCAAAATCATTTTGCAATCCATTTTCCCCGTGACCGCTGCATACGATCAAAAGGGCGGCAAGCTTTGCAATGCCAACATTGACGTTGCAAACACCTGGGTGATGCAGCTTGCAAAAGAAAAGGGCTGCAAATATTCAGACACGGCAAGCGTTCTGAAAAATGGCAGCGGCACAATGATCGAAAGCTACGATAACGGTGACGGCATTCATATGACAGCCGAAGCCTACAGAGCCATTTTGCAATATATCCGCACGCACGGATACACCGAATAAAAAACAAGGAGATACAACATGAAAAAAATCACTTTGATCGCAGCCCTGCTGCTTTGCTTTACACTTGCATTTACCGCATGCGCGTCTTCCTATCGCTCCGACGTAGCGGTAAACGATCTGACAAGTGCTGTACTGAACGCTGTTTCCACCACAGGCGGCTTTACCGCAGCAGACTCGGATTACGTTGACCTGGAATTTGCAAAGCCCGACGTGATCAGCGCAAACGTGGATCAATGGATGATCTGCGCATCCACTTCCTCCTCCACGGTCGATGAATTCGGAATTTTCCGCGTCAAGGACGGTGGCGACGTTAGTGCCGTCAAGGCAGAGGTTTCGGATTACGTGCAAGCCTTACAGGTCAAGCTGGAGGTTTATTTGGATATGTACGATCCTGCCGAGAAAACCAAACTGGAGAATGCGCAGGTCACGGTATACGGCAACTACGTTGTATTCACCATGCTCAGCGAGGCAGATACCGCGGCACTCAAGTCTGTGATTGAGGATACTCTGGCAAAATAAAGTAACACAAAAGGAGATGCGGTGCCAATGTCATTAAGTTAATTTAGTGACGCGAAAGAAAGATGCACTTAACAAAGCTGAAAAAGCAGAGTTAAGTGCATTTTTCGTGAAAAAGGCATGGCGAAAAGACAGACGAGAAAGTCTGTCAAAAAAGTATTGCAAAA
>JAFTLD010000022.1 GCA_017452945.1 Clostridia bacterium
GAAGGTAAGCACTTTAATGTTGCCACCTCTCATGTTGCCAAAAAGCTCGTCAGAGTCATCTTTTCTCTCGAAAAAAACGGCACCGTTTTTTCTGAATAATTTTCACTTAAACCTATTGACTTTTTATAGTTGGTCTACAATCGAGCCACTCTCATACACCGCGGATCAAAAATCCGCGGTGTTTTTTTATAAATTTATAAAATCTCTTGACTTTTATTATTTTTGCGCGTATAATAACAAGCGTTATATATCAATTGTTATTTTTCGGAGGTCATCATGCCACCCAAAGTCAAAATTACAAAACAGGAAATTGTTGCCGCTACGCTGGAGCTTTTGCGCAAAGAAGGCGAACCGGCACTGAACGCGCGCAGTATTGCAAACGCGTTGGGTTGCTCGACACAACCCGTCTTTTCCAATTTTGCCTCTATGGAGGAGCTGCAATACACAGTATTGCATGCCGCCTACGAGCACTACGGCAGCTTTTTGTCGCGTGAGCTGGAGAGCGGCAAATATCCACCCTATAAAGCGTTCGGCATGGCATACGTCCGCTTTGCAAGAGAAGAAAAGCAGCTTTTCCGCGTGCTTTTCATGTGCGACCGCAAGGGGCGCGAACTACTTCCCTCTGCAGATTTTTCCGCATCGGTAGATATGATCATGCAAGCAAACGGCATTTCCCACGCAGAGGCCGAGCTGTGGCATATGGAGATGTGGAGTTGTGTGCATGGCATCGGCACCATGCTTGCAACCTCGTTTCTTGAATTGGACGACGAGTTGATCAGCCGTATGCTGTCCGACGTTTACCAAGGCTTGCGGGCAAAACACGCAAAGGAGGAGCATACATGAAAAATGCGATTGAGATCAAAAATTTAACCAAGCAATACCGCGACGTTGTTGCGGTGGATCACCTCTCGCTGGAAGTCAAGCAGGGCGAGCTGTTCTCCCTGCTTGGCGTTAACGGTGCGGGTAAAACCACCACCATCAAAATGCTTTGCTGCCTGACCGCACCCGATGAGGGCGACGCACTTCTGCTTGACAAAAGCATCCGTACGGATGCATCTGCCGTCAAGGCTATGATCGCGGTCTCTCCGCAGGAAACGGCAGTTGCGCCGGGACTTTCGGTCAAGGAGAATCTGGAACTGATCTGCGGTGTACACGGGTTTTCCAAGGAAAAGAAAAATGCCAAGATCGCTGAGCTGACCGCGCTTTTGGGGCTCGAAAAAGTATTGAAAAAGAAAGCGGGCAAGCTCTCCGGCGGCTGGCAGCACAGATTGAGCATTGCCATGGCACTGATCAGTGAGCCGCAGATCTTGTTTTTGGACGAGCCCACGCTGGGGCTGGACGTACTGGCGCGCAGCGATCTTTGGGATATCATCCGCGCACTCAAGGGTTCTGTCACGGTCATTCTGACCACGCACTACATGGAGGAGGCCGAGGCGCTCTCCGACCGCATCGCCATTATGAAGGACGGAAAGCTGCTCGTCTGCGACACGGCCGATGCCATCAAGCAAGCTGCGGGTACCGACAGCTTCGAGCAGGCCTTTATCAAGGTCGTAAAGGGGGTGAGTGCATGAGAATGCTGACTTTTGCAAAAAGAAATGCTTTAGAGATCATGCGTGATCCGCTCAATTTATTCTTTGGTCTTGGATTTCCGTTGGTTCTGATCCTGCTGCTCAGCATCATTCAGGCCAATATTCCCGTATCGCTCTTTGAAATCGACCACCTGACGCCCGGGGTGACCGTGTTCGGACTTTCCTTCATGACCATGTTTTCCTCGGTCATCATCGCCAAGGACCGCGGCAGCGCCCTTTTGCAGCGCCTTTACACCACACCGCTGACGCCTCTTGATTTCATTCTGGGCTACACTTTACCCATGCTGCCCATCTCGCTTGCGCAAAGCGCGATCTGCTATGCAGTCGCCCTTTTGTTGGGCCTTGCCCCCTCTGTCAATATTCTTTACGCGCTTGCCATGATGATTCCCGTAGCACTTCTCTATATCGCCATGGGGCTTTTGTTCGGCAGCATTCTGACCGACAAGCAGGCGGGTGCGGTGTGCGGCTCGATTCTGACCAACCTCTCGGCATGGCTCTCGGGCATCTGGTTTGATCTGGAGCTTGTGGGCGGTGTGTTCAAAAAGATCGCCTACGCCCTGCCCTTTGTACACGCGGTCGAAATGGAGCGTGCCATCATCGCGGGCAACTTTGCGGGCATTTTCCCGCACCTTTGGTGGGTGCTGGGCTATACCGCTGTGCTGATGGTGCTTGCGGTACTGCTGTTTTTGAGGCAGATGAAAAAGCAATAAATCAAAATATTCCTTGTATTCAGGCGCACTTCATGCTATAATAGGCGTATATTGCACGAAAGGGACGGTATAAGACAATGAAATTACGCGCGGTCAGCTACAATATCCGAAACGGGCATGACGTCCGTCACGACATGTCACTGCTTGCAGCCGATATCCTCTCGGTCAACGCGGATGTCGTGGGCTTGCAGGAGGTGGATATTGGTACGGGGCGCGTAGACGGTCGTGATACGCTTGCCGAGCTTGCGCAGGCCTTGGGCTGGGAGCATTACCACTTCTGCCGCGCCATTGATTTTGCGGGCGGCGAATACGGCACAGCCATTCTTTCCCGCTATCCGATCCTATCCTTCAAGGCGCGCCCGCTCCCTACGCCGGACTCTTATGAGGGGCGTTCTGTCGGACATGCTGTCTTGAACCTCAACGGGGAGTGTATGGACTTTTTCAACACCCACCTGTCGGTCGAGTCGAGCGCAATGCGCATACCGCAATTCAAGATGCTGGCCGACCTGACCGCGCAATATCCCGCATGGGTGCTGACGGGTGACTTCAACACGGCTGACCTTGATTGCTTTTCCGTATTCGAGGGGGCAAGCCTTGCCAACCCCGGCACGTACGCCACCTTCCCCGGATCCGGTGAGGGCATTGATAACATCGTCTGCTCAGACGCATGGAAGATTACAAACACCGGCATTTTACAAAACCACCATTCCGACCACGTGCTTTTGTGGGCGGATATACAACGCTGAAAATCTTGGGAAGGAGCTGCTATGTATTCACGCATTTACGTTGAGATCACCAATATCTGCAATATGGCCTGCTCCTTTTGCCACGGTCACAGCCGTGCGCCGCACCGCATGAGCGCAGACGAATTTTCGCGCGTTCTTGATGCGCTGGACGGGCAGACCAAATACGTTTATTACCACCTGATGGGTGAGCCGCTGACGCACCCCGATCTGCCGCAATTTCTTTGCATGGCACGAGAACGCGGATTTCGCTCGGTCATCACCACCAACGGCACGCTGCTGCGCCGACGCGGTGACGAGATCATTGCCGCGCATCCGCACAAGGTCAGCATTTCGGTGCATAGCTTTGAGGGCGGCAGCGAGCAAGTCCTTGATGCCTATCTGACAAGCATTGCCGATTTTGCAGACGCTGCCTCGCGTGCGGGCATCATCGTGGTATTCCGCCTTTGGAACAAGGGCTTTGACGGAGGCAGAAACGAGCAAATCGAGTCGTTTTTGCATGACCGCTTCGCAGGCAGCGAATGGACTCCGAATTCGCGCGGCATCCGCATCCGTGACAAGCTGCACCTTGAATGGGGCGACCGCTTCACCTGGCCCGACAAGGACGCGCCCGATGGGGGCGACGAGGTCTTTTGCTACGGCCTTGGCGACCACTTCGGCATCCTTGTCGACGGCACTGTGGTCCCCTGCTGCATGGACAGCGACGGCATCATCAACTTAGGCAACGTGTTCACAGAGCCGCTTTCCGATATTCTCGCCTCGCCCCGTGCCCGCGCCATCACCGAAGGCTTTGCCAAACGACAAGCCTCGGAGGATCTTTGCCGCAGATGCTCGTATGCAAGAAGGTTTTGAACTAATTCGAAAACAGGAGCCACCGCAGTGGCTCCTGTTTTCGATTCTATGATTCTCGTTTATCCATACTCCCATATTCATATATGATCGTTTGTGTTGCTATGCCTGCGGCATTATATGAAAGCTCTTTAACCAACTCGCCAAAATCATTATATTCGCACGTAAAAACCCCTTCAACCTCGCCTGTCCGATAAAGTGTTGACTTGATCTGCAAGCCATCTTTATATTCATAAATCGTATCTGTAACCACAGACCCATTCTTATATGTCGTTAACTTAATCACTTGGTTGTCTGCATTATATTCATAAACTCTTTCGCTATATATTTCTTCGTCCTGGTAACTGCGATAACTCAACAAATTCCCATTGGTATCGTAAATACATTCATACTTCTCATTCCATTTTCCCTTGATATCCTCAATCAATTCGATGTAACTATTATGCTCTCCGTATGTGCGTGTAGTAATCGATTTTTCACTTTGCGCTTTGATCATACGCCCTGACTCATCGTACTCATACACAGTTTCATCTTTCTGTCGGCCGCGATAGTCATAACTACACTCTTTAATCAGTTGCCCCGATTCATTGTATTCATATGTTGTGCTCCCGCCTGCTTCAGCAGCTTGAGCATATGAAAATTCGGTTTTAACCAAAAGATTATTATCGTCATATGTGTATATTCTCGATGCTTCTTTTATTCCCGCTCTATAAGAATCTTCCCGAATAAGGTTTCCGCTCATATCATATTCATATTTCTTACTAGTCATTTCGTTTCCATCCATACCGTAGACAGTTTCACTCAACAATACACGGCATAACAGGGGGGCTTGCTCGGTCGTTTCAGACTGAGCAGTTGTTTCTTCCGGCACACCAAGGTCCTCGGTATTACATGCAGCCAAACACAATAGCAAAGCAATTCCCAAAAGCCAAACAAATAGTTTTTTCATATCATTCTCCATTCTGCCGCATCAAGGCATTATTTATTCAATTCTGTATTTGAGAACGCAGCCGCTGCGTTGCTCGCTAATAAAGGTGCTGTATGGCAAGAAAAAATAAAATTCAGAGCCGTTGACAGCAAAGCTTGTGGCGGGGATCTCATCCCGGAAACAAAACAATAACGTGTGTCCGCATTCATTCACGGTATAGACCGAACAAATAAACTCCCCATTTTCCCCTTGACGCGAAGTCAAAACATATAGCGTATCGTTATCCACATACAGATCCCACACAAAGCTCCCCTCCATGGATATGAACGTGAGATATTCTACATCCGTAACCGCAAACAAATACCCCGTAGCTAAGTATAAAGTATCATGATAAGTCACTGCTTCATAAAAATGACTGCGAGGATGCCAAAAGCTTGACTGAAAACCGATCTTGTTGTACCATTCAGTCACATACTTAAAACAACCGTCCTCATAAATATACACGCATTCATCAGGGCCAATCACTGCATATACGCGATCACGCAAGACGAACAGATTCAATGCACGGTCGTTATCCGAATGCTGTACACACCATGGCTCGCCGTCCTTGTAAAACGGCACTTGATTGAAGGTTTTACCGTCATCCAATGAAACAGCCACCGGCGTTTGCCCTTCAAGTACACCAAGCCCCGCAAAGATCAGTCCATCATGCTCCACCATGCTGAAATTATGGATACCACCGGGAATTGTGCGTACAGTGTTCCACTCACCATTCTCATACACGTAATAATTTCCCAAGCTCCAATCACCGCGGGGATCAATGCCCGGAGCTGCCAGCTTGCCGCCAATGATACAAAACTCGTTAATCTCTTCATCAGGAATCTTGCATAGCGTCCAATTCTGCTCGACAAGATCATAGCACGCAATCCTACACCCTGAGTTGCGCCCGTAATCTCCGCTGCCAAGGAACAACTTACCGTCATAAACAATCATATCCCATGCATTTTTGGCATCCTCGTTATTGCCAAAAGTATTTTCATAAGGACGACCGATCACTTCGGGGATCACCGTCCTCTCCTCGGGCGAATCTGTTTGTGTGTTCTGCTCTGAATCTTGTTGCGTTTCGGTGATGGGCGGCTGCATTGCTTCGAGATCATTCGTCACCTCTCCTTGGCAAGAGCATCCGACCAAAAAACACAACCCCATTATGACAATGCAGGTTGACAAATGCTTTATTCGGTACATAATCATACCCCCTTCATATGGATATTCTATAATTGCCGAAAAGCGAAGTCAACACTTTGGGATATTAGACGATTTTTTGGGATAATTAACAAAAATCAAATAGGCTAATCACGTTTTGAAGCTGCAAAAAACAGCTGTAGGGTGCGCGAGCAATCATAACGTGACGTAGGGGCGTGCATCGCACGTCCGCTGTCACATCAGGCATCAGCGGACGACCAATGGTCGCCCCTACGGTGGTTTTATTATGTTTTTGCTCGCAAATACAACTGTATATGCGTTATTCAGATCGATTGGTCTTCGGGTAGCATAATCTGCACGCCAAACATGCCGTCCTCTTCAAAATAATCGATCAATCCGTGATACTTTTTCACAGTGGCTTCTACAATCTGATGCCCGATACCGTGCAGCTCAGGCGAGGCTTTGGTGGATTTTAGTCTTCGGTTATTGGACAAAACCGATTCTTTAATGGTATTTTTGCAAATAATGATGCGATCCGCTTTGCGCCGTAAAAACAGTAACTCAATGCGTTTTTCACCTTCGACGCGGTGCAAGGCTTCGGTGGCATTATCCAATACATTGCCCAAAATGCAAGCCAAATCAACGTCATCAATATCGTTGTAATGACCAACGTAGCCTGAGATCAACACCTCGACGCCCTCCAATCCCGACAGCTTTGAGTTTATCAGATAATCAATCACCGTATTTCCCGATTGGATCATATTGCCCATACCTTCAACAGTCGCATCTAACTTTGCAACATATTTTTCGCAAGCTTCAACGTCTCCATCTGCTAAATGTCCGCGCAAAACGGCAAAATGATTTTTGAGATCGTGCTTGACCTGCCTGATATTGCGCCAGATTACAGACGCTTCGTCCACTCTGCTCTTCTCAAATGCCATTCTCTCCTGCATCAGTCGCATTTCATATTTATTTTTCAGTATAGCGCGCAACTGACGAATCATGAGATACAAAATCAGATTCAACAGTAAGAACACAATCACCAATGCAAAGATGATTATTTCCGTACCCGGATCTCCGCTCCGCGCCGCATATTTCATCAGAATGCCCAACCCCAAAGCTGTGATAATAGCAGCTAAAAGCCCGTTTTTGATATCGGGGATCTGCTCTTTTTCAAACACCTGAAGCACCACTTGATATAAGGCAAGCTGCGTGAGCTTACATACAAGCAAATAAGCAATACGCAAGAATGATTTGGAGCCATAAATCAGCAATTCTGCGCTGTTTATGGGATATGAAAAAAGTGCAAACAAAAAGCCTTCCGAGAGAACGATGATGCTCAAATGCAAAAATGCAACAATAATTGCCCACTTATATCTCCCGGGGTTCAAGAATATTGAATAGCACACCAAAATTGCAGCCATACCGATCAATGCTATCATACTGTATCCTTGGAGCAGATGATTCGACAGCATTGCATACACAGCGAATATTGCTATCCATATGAGTGTTCGGGGCTTTTTGGTTGCACTTGTCCTATGCATTCTCGGTACAAACCATGCAAGCAACAACATATCGGCTATTACCGCGCAGATTTCAAATACGATCATGTAAAAAAACACCTCCGAACGTAGTCCATATACGCCTTTTTGAAATCTTTGGCACGCTTTTGCGCAATGGGCAGTACCTGATCTTTCACCAACACGGTGCCGTCCTCCATGATTCTTTCCACATGCTCAAGATTGACAATGAAAGCCGCATGAATGCGAAAAAAATCAAAGCCCTTGATCTCTTGCTCAAAGGACGTCAATGTACTGCGGCAGACGTATTTTGTGCCGTAAGTCAAGTGGACGGTGCAATAATTGCGCTCACTCTCCACGTATAGGATCGAATTTGAGTCAAGCGATTTGATTCCTTCCGTGGTCACAAGCCGGATCTGCCGATCTGGCTTTATCAGCTTTTCTGCAAGGCGGCAAAAGATCTTGGGAAACTCGTCGGTCAAGTGCGATTTGCGCAAATAGGCAAAAGGATAATACTCAAATGAGCTATAGACAAAATTGTCATATGCGGACATAAATACAATTTTGACATCAGGATACTCCCTGCACACCGTTTTTGCAACGTCAAAGCCGCTCACATCGGGCATATCAATATCCAAAAACAGCGCATCCACATGATTCTCATCTATGTATTGCAATACTGCGGGGCCGTTATCAAATATCGGGCCAAGTGAAATGTCCTGTTCTGCCGGCATAATTGTCACGCTCACTTTTTGTATATACGCCATCAGCGAATCTAAATATCCAACGTTATCATCGCAAAAAATGATTCTTATCATGCCAAGCCTCCCCTCCCGACAGATTTTGTTTGATTAGTTACATTATATCACGTTTTTTGGATATATTCAAGACATTAAGACAAATCCGACCAAGCCACGCAAGCCAAGCCCTTGACAAATCCCCCTTGGCGCATTATAATATTCCATATACTTATTTCTCAAGGAATCCACTACCATGAAACTCTTTTTGCGGGGATTGCGTTCAGGCATTCCCATCGGACTTGGATACCTTTCGGTATCGTTTACCTTTGGCATCATGGCCATTTCCATGGGCTTTGAATGGTGGCAGGCGGTCATCATTTCCATGACCACTGTGACCTCGGCAGGCCAGCTTGCCGCACTTGACATTATGATCAATCCCGGACAGTACGCTGCCATGCTGATCTCTCAGCTGACCGTCAACGTCCGTTACTCTTTCATGGCCATTTCCCTTTCGCAAAAGGTCACCGAAAAATTCACCGGTATCAAGCGTTGGCTACTCGGCTTTTTCATGACCGACGAGATCTTTGCCGTGGCTGCCGCCGAGGATGAGGTTGACCCCAAGTTTTTCTTAGGCCTTTCGGTCATCCCCTACGTCGGCTGGACACTTGGCACGCTGTTTGGCGCATTGATCGGCAACGTACTTCCCGCTATGGTTATGAGCGCACTCTGCCTTGCCATATACGGCATGTTTTTGGCCATCGTCGCGCCTGTGGCGCGTAAATCGTGGGTGGTGCTTGCAGTTGTGCTGATCGCGGGCACTTTGCATTGTATCTTTTATTTCGTGCCCTGGCTCAAAGCCAACGTTTCCTCGGGCATCTCAATCAGCATCTGTGCCATTGCAGCAGCGGTTGCGGGCGCTGTGCTGTTCCCCGTCAAAGACGATGTCAAGGATGACGAGGAGGTGGAAGCATGAAGGACTTCTGGATCTACCTTTTGATCTTGGCGGGCTCGACTTACCTGATCCGCGCCATTCCCTTTGCGGCCATTCGCAAAAAGATCAACAATCGCTTTATCAAATCGTTTCTCTACTACATTCCCTACGCAGTCCTTTCGACCATGACGCTGCCTGCCGCGTTTTTTGCCACAGGTAACGTGATCTCCGGTGCGGTCGGACTTGTGGTGGGCGGCATTTTCGCTTACAAGGGCAAGGGGCTTACCTTGGTTGCGGTCCTTTCCTGCGCAGCAGCGTTTTTGACCGAGTGCATTTTGTTACTCGTTACACGTTAATACACGCCAAATTCATTTTTCAAGGAGGCCATCATGCAAGAACAGCAGATGCAACAAGAACAAGAACAAGTACAAGTCCAAGAACAGCAGCAAAAGCAGCCCAAAAAGAAAAAGAAGAAAGACAACCCCGCAGGACTGATTCTGATCATCTGCATCGCTCTTTTGACAATTTCCATGTTTCCGTTCAGCATTGTAAAATATTCTGATGGAGCTACGCGCGTTATCACTCCCGCTACCACGATCGTGATCAACAAAACCAACGAAACCCTTTGGGATAACGGTGAATACCGCATGGCCAAGCCCGAAATCGACGTGTTCCTTTTCCCGAACAACTTCAAATCCTACGAAGAGCTGCTTGAGATCAAGGCAGAACGCCAATCCAAACAAGAAGTGCAAACCGAGCAGGAATAAACCCGGAGAAAAATTAAAACGATATTCTCATTATGAGAAAACAACTTCTGAACTATCTGCGATTTTGGAAACACATAAGAAAAACATGAATTATTTTGCCATTATACCCGTATATGGCAGTGTGATATTGTTTTTATGGTTGTTTATGCAACTCAATTCTCCTTTATCCGACCCCCCGCCCGTTCCGCAATGCGGAACGGGCGGTTTTGTATCGGTTTGCGCTCATATATTTCCGTTTTTCCTCTTGCAATTTATAGGACATCGTGCTATAATGAAAGGTAATAGATTTTCACCAAGAAAGGCAAGATATATGCAGTACCGTTTTTCCGATCATATCGCGGGTATGAAGCCCAGTGCCATTCGTGAGATCCTCAAAGCCCCTGCGGACGCAGAAACCATCTCGTTTGCGGCAGGCAACCCCTCTCCCGAATCCTTCCCCGTTTCCGAGCTGGCGCGGCTCTCTGCCGACATTTTTGAGCACAGCTCCACCACCGCGCTGCAATACGGCGCGACCGACGGCTATCCCCCTCTGCGCGCAGCCGTTGCCAAGTGGCAGAAGGAGCGATGGCAGATCGGCAAGACTGCCCGGGAAGGCTATGATTTTAACGATACCACGCTGATCGTCAGCGGCGGCACGCAGGGCATTGAGCTTACCTGCCGCGTGCTGTGCAACCCCGGTGAGGCGGTCATTTGCGAGGATCCCTCCTTCATCGGTGCGCTCAACGCCTTCCGCTCGGCAGGCATGCGCACGGTTGGCGTTCCCATGAACGACCAAGGCATTGACGTGGACGCCTTGGAGCAGACCATCATCGCCAACCCCGATGCCCACCTGCTCTACGTCATCCCCACCTTCCAAAACCCCATGGGTCTTTCCTGGACGCTTGAGGTAAGAAAGCAGGTATATGCCCTTGCCAAGAAATACGGCATTCTCATTTTGGAGGATAACCCTTACGGTGAAACCCGTTTTGCGGGCGAAGAGCTGCCCACGCTCAAGAGCATGGACGAGGACGGTATCGTCATCTACTGCTCCACCTTCTCCAAGGTGCTTTCTGCCGGTATGCGTGTCGGTTTCGTGGTTGCTCCCGAACAGATCGCGTCCAAAATGGTCATCGTCAAGCAAACCGAGGACGTGCATACCAACCTGTTTTTCCAGATGCTGTGCCACCGCTACGTGACCGAATGCGATCTTTACGCGCACATTGACCACATCAAGGCGATCTACCGCCGCAAATGCACGCTCATGCTCGACTGTCTTGCAAAGGAACTGCCCGAGCAGATCACCTATACCAAGCCCGAGGGCGGACTCTTTATCTGGTGTACACTGCCCGACGGCATTGACAGCATGGACTTCGTGCGTGCCTGCAAACAGAAAAAGCTGCTGGTCGTGCCCGGTGCCACCTTCAACTGCGATCAGGACGCCCCCTCCAACGGCTTCCGCATCAATTTCTCTACCCCCTCGGACGAGCAGATTATCGAGGGCTGCGCAAGACTTGGCGCTGTGGCGAGAGAATTTCTTAAGTAAGAAAGGATTTATACATCATGTTTCAGAATCAAAAGGTTTCCTTCTCCGGCGTGCAGCCCAGCGGCAACTTGACCATTGGTAACTATCTGGGCGCACTGCGTAATTTTTCTTCCTACTCCGACGAATATAAATGTCTTTACTGCGTGGTAGACCAGCACGCCATTACTGTGCGTCAGGTTCCCGCAGATCTGCGCCGCCGCACCTACGAAACGCTGGCGCTTTACATGGCTTGCGGTCTTGACCCCGAAAAGAATACGCTTTACGTACAGTCCCACGTGCATGAGCACACCGAGCTTGCTTGGCTGCTCAACTGCTTTACCATGTTCGGTGAGCTTTCTCGCATGACGCAGTTCAAGGATAAAAGTGCCAAGCATGCGGACAACATCAACGCAGGTCTTTTCACTTATCCCGTACTCATGGCTGCGGACATTCTGCTCTATCAGACCGACGTGGTTCCCGTAGGCATTGACCAAAAGCAGCACGTGGAGCTTTGCCGTGACATTGCTACCCGCTTTAACTCGATCTACCCCGACACCTTTACCATTCCCGAGCCCGTGATCTCCAAGTCCGGCATGAAGATCATGTCGCTGGCTGAGCCGACCAAGAAGATGAGCAAGTCGGATGAGAACCCCAATGCGGTGGTATACATTCTGGACGACAAGGACACCATCATCCGCAAGTTCAAAAGAGCGGTCACCGACTCCGAAACCGAGGTGCGTTTCGCGCCCGGCAAGGACGGCATTAACAACCTGATGTCTATATATGCTTGCTTCACCGGCAAGACCATGGAAGAGATCGAGGCAGAATTTGCCGGCAAGGGATATGGGGACTTCAAGCTTGCTGTGGGCGAGGTATGCGCTGACGCGCTTGCACCCGTACAGCAGAGATTTGCACAGCTCATGAGCGACAAGGGCGCACTGGAAGCGCAAATGAAAAAGGGCGCAGAGGAAGCATCCTATATCGCGCGCCGTACCGTTTCCAAGGTGGAAAAGAAGCTGGGCTTTGTGCAGCTCAGATAATAATTCAAGGGGAGTTCTGTGCAAAAACTCCCCCTTTTTTCGAAAAACGCAAAAAAAGCACAGTTGCAACCGTCAGTTGACAAATTGCAAGGCCGAAATGGTGGATTGCAACCGCCAAATCCGCTATAATGAAGGCACAAAAACACAAGCGAGGTGCAGATATGATTTTAGCTGACAAGATTATCACTTTACGAAAAAAGAACGGTTGGTCGCAAGAGGAGCTTGCCGAAAAGGTAGGCGTGTCCCGTCAGGCCATTTCCAAATGGGAAAGCGCACAATCCGTGCCAGACCTTGATAAAATCCTGCGCATGAGCGAGATTTTTGGCGTAACCACCGATTTTCTGCTCAAGGACGAAATGGAAACCGAGGAATATACGGGCTCGACCGCAGAGGATTCCCCTTTGCGCAGCGTATCTATGGAGGATGCAAACGCATACCTTGCATTCAAGCACAGCGCGGCCTACAAGATCGCCATCGGTGTGCTGCTCTGTATCCTCTCCCCCATTTGTCTGATCGTGCTTGGCGGCTTTGCGGATGCGGGCATGATGACCGAGGTGATGGCTTCCGCCATCGGTGTCTGCGTTCTTCTTGGTATTGTTGCGGTTGCCGTGGGCATATTTATCGCGACGGGTCTTTCGGGCAAGCCCTGGGAATTCATTGATGAGAAAAAAGGCTTTGAGCTTTCTTACGGTGTGGACGGCATGGTACGCGAAAAGCGCACGGCCTTCTCCTCCAAATACACGTGGCTGAACGTGACCGGTGTGGTGCTTTGCATTTTCTGCGCAGCGCCCCTGATCGTGACAAGCGTGATGGAGATGGAGCTGCTGAGCGTGATCATGACGGGCGTGCTGCTGATCCTTTGCGGTGCGGGCGTGTTCTGCTTTGTGCTGGGCGGCATTCAGTACGACGCATATGAAACATTGCTGACGGGCGACCGCAGATTGAGCGCAAAAAAGAAAACTGACAAAAACAAAAGCGCACAGGCGCTGTTCTCCGAGGTCTATTGGCTGATCACCACCGCGGTATACTTTGTCTGGAGCTTTTCCACCGGAGATTGGCACATCTCCTGGCTGACCTGGGTGATCGGCTCTGCCGTGTTCACCATCATCAAATTGGCCGTCAAGCTCAAAACCGGCAAGGATTTTGAGGACGAGGATGATGATTGAAACTGCGCGAAGCGCAATATCACTTGTCCGAAGGGCAAATATCACTACGGCTCTGCCGTAATATCACTGCGCGAAGCGCAATATCACTTTCATAAGAAAAAGCACCCCGCAGGGTGCTTTTTCTTATGAAAATCTATATGGATTGACCGAGCCCATGCAAACGTAGTGCGTGGCGCAGGTCGGACCCTTGGAAAAGATGAGGTTGTATTTCGCATCGGCATTGACGCGGGTCAGGCGAAGCACCACACGGTTCTCCCCTTTTTTGAGCTGCACGTGCTGCACATGCACGTTCTCGGCTGTCCACGTGTCGCAATTTTTACGCTCGGCAATCAAGTCGCCATTGATGTATAAGGCAAACGGCGCGCTGTGGCCAACCTGCACGCAGACCTCCATATCCTCGGGGCAAAGCATCACGCGCGACAAATATGCAACACACGGTCCCTTGAAGCCGAACAGATCGTCCATGGTAAAGGAATCCTGCTCTTGCACAAACACCTCTTCGACGTACTTGCCGTCCTCACAGGGAGCTGCAAACAATTGCTCCTCGGTCAAATATTCGGTATCGGTATCCACGGCATAATTGAGATGGAAGCGTCTAACTATGTCATTGGAATCCCCGTCATGCTGTACGCCCGCGAACAGATGCCAATAGTTGGGAACCTTTTCAAGCGCCTCGGTGGTGCAGATGGGATCGGTCTTCCAGATGGGACCCGTGACCTTCCATGCGGCAGCGCCCGAAAGGCCAAAGGTGTAACCGTACTCCTTGTCATCCAACGTGTAGCCAACCGTGATCAGATTGCGCTCATAAAGCTCACGCGCAACGGTGGGAACGCTGAAGGTAAGCGGTAATTCAATGCTTTTCCCTGCCGAAAGGCCAATGCCGTGACAAGTCATCGTGCCAAAACCGGTGACGCAAAGCGCAGTGCTGATCTCTTTTTCGGTGGTATTGAGAATGGACAAGGTCACCGTTTTGCTTTGTCCGAACGAAATCGAGGGTCCCTCGGGATAGGACACGTCAAAGACCAGCGGATCACGTTTTTCAAACACAAATGCCTTTTCGGGGGCATTCTCAATGACAAAGGGTGCAAAATGCGCTCCCAGCTGTGCGATCTCGCAGGAGAGATCATACACGCTGTCGGTATGGTCGGGAGAGCGTACCCCAAGCACGAATTTCACATCGCCAAGATCATACTCCTCGATCAACGACTTCGCCCCGCGAATGACACCGATCACCGCGCCCGCCGTTGCGCAGGTGCAGTCTGTATCAAAGCCGCAGTTGAGCGCATCCATGGAAGTCTTGATCAGATCCATATTCCCCTTAAGCAGCGCGGTCAACGTAATACCGATATTCTGGAACAGATTGGTGCAATCGGGATGCCCGTACTTGTGCAGAATGTACTTCAATACCGTTTTGACGTCATCGTATCTTTCGCACCACGCAAGCGTGTCCGTGATCAGCGTGCGGAGCTTGCAATCATCGGGAATTTCGCAAAGCGCGATATCAATCAGCTTGTAAAGATCACTTTCATAGAACGCAGCCGATTCAAGAGCCGCGAAAAACTTTTCGGCATACACCGATTCTCCATCGTGATCCAGGCACCCATCCATAGTGGAGGTTTCTGCCGCCTTTGCGGGCTGCGCGGGATACAGGCAAGCCCAGATCTCGCTTCTGATGGGACAGCCCATGCCCTCTATATAGAAATCGTTGCAAAAGCGTCCGCTTTCGGGCGGATAAATGCCCTTTTCATAATTTTTGCGCATGATTGCATACTCACCGGGCGAATAATCGCAGTTTTCGCAAAAGCATTGTTGCAGATCGTACGAGGAAAAATTCTCGCCGTACTTCTTGACCACGTCCAGCCAAAGCACCTGCAGATCGAGGTCGTCGTTAGGCAGCATGGTGTTGATCATTTCGGGCTTGAACTGCAGCTCCAAAGGCATTTTGATGCCCTCGTAGGGTGCGCCCATAGTGCCGGCGACCGTTTTACCGAGAAAACAGCCGTAAACCTTATCCAAATACGTTTCATAAGTCATCATAGTCATTCCTCCACCAATGCCAACGCACGCTCTAAGTGAGATAAGAACTGCGCGGGTCTGTCATTTACGTATTTTTTGATCGCAGAATATTCCTTCTGCCAGGATTTGAGCGTATAACCGTTGCCGATCGCCCAGCCCCAGCAATCCAGATGGCGTTCCATTTCGGGCTTGATGGCAACAGCGCCCTTGCCCAGCTCCTCCAAAAGGATCGCGCAGGATTCATCCGAAGCCATTTTGCGGCAGACGGCTTCAAAATCGGCACGAAAATCTTGGTTTTCAAGGCAATAAGCCAACAGGCATTGCAGTCCCAGCGAATCGGGATACAGCTGCTCTGTGCCGTGATAGGAATAATACGCGTGATAATCCAGGAAATTGCCAAGAGTACGGTAAAAGGTATCGATCTCTGCGGTGGTATCCAGCTCGGGGCAAACGTTTGCACTGTCGTATCTGCCAAGCCCCAGATCGCTGTCACGGGTTATGAATCTCCACTTACCATCGGTAATTTCAATCCCATCAACAGGCGCTCCGGTATAACGCCACAGCTTGACGTTATTATGCGGCCAGTCGGTATTGGACGTAAACAAATACAGCGCATAATACTCGGCAAGGCTATCCATATCCACAAGGGTTTTCAGCGTTTCGAAATACGAAGCATTGCCCTTTTTGTAAGCAGATGCAACCTTGGCGCAGATCTGCTCCCATGCCGCAAGCTCGGCTGCGTTTTCGCTGTCATAATAGAACCATTCTCCGTCAAAGCGTCCGCCGCGAGAGGTGTCCAGCTCGCTCTTGACCACCACCACGTCGTCATCCGACACACCGTACACACGCTTGACGTAATCCTCGTTCATGTTTTCCTTCATATCCAGAATGCCGTAGTATTCTCCGTTGACGTAGACCACGGCAAACGCAGAACAGGCATAATCCAGCGTATTTGTAACGTGTGCGGCAAAATTATTGACCGCATTATCGCGAAGCAACGATGCATGCAGCGGATCACAGGAATTGTGCAAGAGCGAATCGTTACCGCCGTTACGCAAAATCAGGCTGTCGTATCTGTCCAGCACTTCTCCTTCATCTTGGCCGTCACGTACGATCCGCTCCTCAAAGAAAGCATAGCGGAAGGTACCCTTGCCCTCGTATATGTCAGTTCCGTAATGCCCCGTCTTGCGGGCAATGATCTTAAAGGATTTTTGCGCCAAGGCACGGGACGAGCCGCCAAAGATGCGCATGCCTCCGTCCTGCGAGATCACTCTCTCACCCTCGGGCGTGATGATCTCGATATGCGTGGGCATTTCCACCTTTTCGGTATAGCGTGCGCAAAGCTCGTCAAAGTCATCGGGCTCCAGCGTCAGCGACACGGTGTAAAGCGCCGATGCCGACTCGGCATATGAAATATAGGTGTGCGTGACCACCTTGCCCACGATCTTGCCCTGTGCATCAAAGCAAGCCGCACGGATGACCGTGGCATCCTTACCCGGAACGCTGATGCTACCCTTGAACGCATCGGATTTTTTGGTCGGCACACTGCCGTCGGTGGTGTAGCGCACGGTATAATCCGTCCCCTCGGGAGCGGACAGCGTCAGCTCCTGCGACGCTTTATACAAGCCCCCCTCAACCGAGAATACGGGATCAGTCAGGTTGACGGGCTGCACAGGCACTTGCGCGGACTCCTGCTCACTTGGCACCTCTTGGGTGTCGGATGCTTGGGTGTCGGTCTGTGTGCTTTGCTCACCCGCGTCCGACCCCGAATTACACGCTGTCAGCACTCCCGACAACAAAACGAATATAAGCAATAGCGATAAGCATTTTTTCATACGTTGATTGCCGCCTTCCTACGTTTTTCCGACTCCATTGTATCATACTTTTTTCTGCTTTGGGCAGCTTTAGAAAAATGTTCACAAAAAATTGTAAATTAGCCTGCCCCTATTGCGTTTTGTGCAGTTATTTGGTATAATAAAAGTGATATCATATAAAAAAAGCGGGAGGCTGCATATGAAAATTTTGCGCATCGTAACCGAAAATGATTTGATCCGTTTTTACACCGACGCTGACGGAGCGGTGGAAATCCTCTCTTACCGCAGCGTTTTCTGCATGGATCGGCCCGTAGCACGCGCAAGTGCCGTTGCAAAGGACGGCAGCTTTACGCTCCCCTTGATGCAAGAGGGCTGTGACGGCAGATTTTTGTATTATCATATAAGCACCGAAAACACCGTATGCGGGGGCGTGCATTACGTTGAGAATATGGGCGCGTCACTGCGCGATATGCCCTACCCCGTGACCGAAAGCAAAAAAGGCCTGCAGGTCACCATGGTACACGACGCTATCAATCTCGGTGTCAAGCACGCGGCGCTCAACGTCAACTTAGGCTCATTTTTGTGGTGCGAGCCTGTCGCGGGCGATACCATCCCCTATACCTTTGACGGTGAGGAATTCTATTTCCGCAAATCTGTCGTGGAACAGAATGACGCGCGCGTGCGTGAGCTGACGCAAGCGGGCGTGATCATTACCTACATTTTGCTCAACGCCCACACATGGGGCTGGGTACAGACGCCCGACGACCTTTGGGAGATCATCAAGCACCCCGGATTTTGCGAGGGCGGCCGCATCTCGGCCTTCAATCTACATAACGAGCGTGCCGTGCGCTACTACATGGCATGGATCGCCTTCCTGACCGATCGCTACACCATGGAAGGCGCACCCTACGGTCGTGCCGTGGGCCACATTGTGGGCAACGAGGTCAACTCGGGCTTTGAATGGTGTAACATGGGCGAGGTTTCCATGGAGCAATACGTTTACGACTACACCGCCTCGCTGCGCCTTTGCTGGCAGGTTTCCACCTCTATCTGGTCGGGTGCGCGCACCTACATCTCGCTTGACCACTTCTGGACGGGCGCCAACTTCAGCGCCAACCCCAACCGCTTCTACGGCTCGAAGTACGTACTGGAGGAGCTTGTGCGCCTTGGTAAGACCGAGGGACAGATCGGCTGGAACGTAGCGCACCACCCCTATCCCGAAAATTTGAATTTCCCCGATTTCTGGAACGATGCAACCGCCACCGACGACGAGAACACCTATCGCATCACCTTCAAGAACTTAGAGGTGCTGGCGCAATTTTTGTATAAAGAGAACTGCTTGTTCGAGGGACAGCGCCGCCGCATCATTCTCTCCGAGCAGGGCTTTAACTCGCACAACACCGCCACCAGCGAGGTGCTGCAGGCCATGGCTTACGGAAAAGCCTACCGCAAATGCATGGAGATCCCCGAGATAGACAGCTTTATTCTGCACGCCCACCAGGACAACAAGGGCGAATTCGGCCTCAATCTCGGCCTTTGGCGCCGCAGACCCGAAAGCAGCGTACCCGATACCCCCAAGCCCATTTATTACGTTTTCAGAGATATTGACAAAAAGGATGAGAAGGGCGTTTACCACTGGCAAAGATACTGATCAAGGAGAACTTTTATGAAAAAATGTTTGACCATACTCGTATGCATCTGCCTGTTGCTTGGCTGCGCAGCCTCTCTGACGGCCTACGCATCCGAGCAATCGACTGCTGCTGCGACCCAGCAAGCTTCAACCGAGCAGACCACACAGACCACTACCAATGGACAGACAACCAGACCCGAAAGAGCCTCTTATATGCCGCTCAATTCCTCCGAAGGCTACGCATCGGGAACGATTTCCATCACCATGCCCAAACAAAGCAATGCAACGTCGTTCTCAGTATACTGGGGTGATGCAATGGGAAATAAACTGCCCGGCTACGGTGCTCTGTACACGGCTAAGATCACCTATTCCCCCATTTTGGTTTCTCTGACCGAAAACTTTACCGTCCCTTCAAATGCTAAAAGCATGCTGATCTATACAAGCAATGAGCAATACGGTGATTGTCCTTTGCCCTATAAAATCGATCTGCCCAAGTTCACGCGACCCGAAACCGGAAAACAGCTGGCGGAATTTGTGGTCGTATCCGATCTTCATCTCGGACGCGACAAAACTGCAGAGAAAAACTTTCTTGCCATGCTCAAGGACGTCACAACCAATGCGCCCTCTGCAGCCGGCATCATTGTAGTAGGTGACACGGTGGATGCCGCAGCCGATACCAATTACGCGCTTTTCGATCAACTTTACGCCTCGGTTTCGGGGGCACCGCCCGTCTTTTGGGGAATAGGCGACGGTGAATATCTGACTCCCGACTCTTACGCCTACGATGCAAATGCACACAAGACCAATCTGCAGAAGTTTTTGAGTCACGTCAAAACACCCACGGGAGTCACTCTGTACACATCGTATTACACGTATTTTATGGGCGGCTGCAATATGATATTCCTTGGCGCCGACTCCTATAAGGACGGCAACGCCGTATATTCCGAAGCGCAATTGAATTGGCTTAAGGCCGTGCTTGCGCAAACCTCCCTTGACAAGCCTGCTTTCGTATTCATGCACGAGCCGCTACCCGATACGGTTTCCGGAAGCACGCATCTGCAGGGATACGGAAACGTATACAATTACCTGCAGGTACAGAGCATTATTGAGCAATACTCCAACGTAGTGATGTTCAACGGGCACACCCATTGGACCATGGACGCGGAACGCACCATGTACAAATTCAAAAACGGTGCCAAGGCATTCAACACCGCATCTGTCGCATCTCTTTGGATCGATCAGAACGGAACAGGCAATGAGTTGGCCGGCAGCCAGGGCTATTACGTCACGGTTTACGAAGAAGCGATCCTTGTGCGAGGCAGAGATTTTACCACCGGGCAATGGATCCCGCAAGCAGAATACCTGTTGAGCACCAAGCAGCCTGTCGTAACCACGGAAGCAGACACCACTCCCCCTAAAACAACCACCGCAACCACCAACACCGAAGCCGAAACCCAGGAAGAAGAGGAAAGTATGCTCTCTGAGCTGGCAACACCGCTCCTTATTCTGGCGTGTATGGCCGTCATCGTTTTCATCTTGGTATTCAGAAACCCCCAAGACTCCGAATCTTAACCCAAAATCAATTGATCTATATGGATACAAGGAGGACCTCTTAAATGAGCACTACCCTTTTACTTGAAATTTCCGAAAAGCTGCAGCGCGGCAAAGCGAAAGACGTGTCCGCCCTGGTCACACAGGCGCTGGAGGAAAATATTGCCCCCGAGACCATTCTCAACGAGGGACTTGTGAGCGGCATGAACGTCATTGGTGACAAGTTCCGTAACAACGAGGTATTCGTACCCGAGGTGCTGGTTGCAGCCCGCGCCATGAACGCAGGACTCAAGATCCTCAAGCCCGCCCTTTCGGGTGCAGGTGTGGAGCCGCTCGGCACGGCAGTCATCTGCACGGTCAAGGGCGACATGCACGACATTGGAAAAAATCTGGTCAAGATGATGATCGAGGGCCAAGGCATTGCCTGCATTGACCTTGGCGTGGACGTTGACCCGCAGGTCATTGTGGACACGGTCAAGCAGAACCACGTACAGTTAGTCTGCCTTTCCGCGCTTCTGACCACTACCATGCACGGTCAGAAGGACGTGATCGATGCCTTGATCGCTGCAGGCTTGCGCGAAAAGGTGCGCGTGATGGTGGGCGGTGCTCCCATTACGCAGGAATATGCCGATGAGATCGGTGCGGATTGCTACACGTTGGATGCTGCGACTGCTGCCAAGGAGGCAAAGCGCCTGATCCTTGAGATGCGCGGCTGATTGGTGACACATATGAAATATAACATGACAGCATGGGCGGCTTCGCTTGCGCAAAGCCGCCGTCCCATGCCCCTTCTTTCCTTCCCCTCTGCACAGCTGATCGGTGCGAGCGTTTATGAGATCACGCACGATGCACGCAAGCAGACCGAGGGGATATTGGCGGTAGCACAGCACACAAATGCTGCTGCCGCTGTTTGCATGATGGATCTCTCTGTCGAAGCCGAAGCCTTTGGCTGCACGCTCAGTGCCTCTGAAAACGAAGTGCCGACCGTGGTGGACGTGCTGATCTCGGACGAGGACGAGGCGCGTGCGCTGCAGATCCCTGCCGTGGGTGCAGGCCGCACCGCTCTTTACGTGCAGGCTGCAGCCGATGCCAAGGCACTTGTGACCGATCGCCCGGTACTGGCAGGCATGATCGGTCCTTTTTCGCTGGTTGGCAGACTCATGGACGTCACCGAAGCGTTAGTCAACTGCATTGCAGACGAGGATTTCGTTTACGCTGCGCTTGAAAAGGTCACGCCTTTTCTGATCGATTACGCCCAAGCCTATAAAGATGCAGGTCTTGATGGCATCATTATGGCCGAGCCTCTTGCAGGCTTGCTTTCCCCTGCACAGGAAAAGGAATTCTCCGCACCCTACGTCAAGCAGATCGTCGAGGCGGTACAGGATGATTCCTTTATCGTCATTTATCACAACTGCGGCCCCAACGTGCCGCTCATGGCAGAGTCGTTATACGCCAACGGTGCCGCTGCTTATCACTTTGGCGATGCCATTGACCTTGCAGACATGCTTGCAAAAATGCCCACCGACCGCCCTGTGTGCGGCAACGTCTCGCCCGCGGGTGAGTTTTTGGGAGGCACGCCCAAAAGCATGACGGCAGCCGTACGCAAGCTTCTTACAGAATGCAAAAATTACCCCAACTTTGTGCTCTCCTCTGGCTGTGACATTCCGCCCGCGGCCAAATGGGAGAATATTGACGCATTCTTTGCAGCAGCGGAGGGTGACTTATGAGCATGACAGCCTCCGAACGCTTTCGCTGCTATCTTTCGGGGCAGAGCGTGGATCGCATGCCCGTCATCGAATGGGCGCCCTGGTGGCATCTGACCACGAATCGCTGGTATGGCGAGGGCTTGCCTGCCGATTGCATGGGCGTGGACGCCATTCAGGGATATTTCGGTCTTGACAGATGCCTGCAAACAGGCGTTTCCTATTTCACGCCCGCGTCTCCCACGGTCATTCCCGGCTCGGGCATTGGCTGCATGGAGGACGAGGCGGATTGGGAGCGCATTCGCCCCACGCTGTTTCCCGACGTGCGCACCGTGATCCCCGAAGCGCATTTTGATTGGCTGAGCGCCACGCACGAGCGCGGCGATACGTTGCATTTTTTCACAGTCGAGGGATTTTTCTGGTATCCGCGCGTGCTGTTCGGCATTGAAAATCACCTTTACAGCTTTTATGATTATCCCGATCTCTATAAGCAAATGTGCGAGGCGTATTCCGATTGGCTGATCGAGCTGTTTGACTACGTTTTCTCGCGCTTCCACTTTGATTTTATGAGCTTTGCCGAGGACATGAGCTACAATTCGGGTCCTATGATCTCCAAAGCCTGCTTCGACGAATTTTTAGCTCCATTTTACCGTAAGGTCATTCCCGTCATCCACAAGCATAACATTCCCGTATTCATCGACTCGGACGGGGACATTACCATGGCGGTGGATTGGTACGCCTCGGTCGGTGCGGACGGCATGTTTCCTTTGGAAAGACAAGCGGGCGTGGACGTTTCCACCTATCTTGATAAGCAGCCCGACATGGCCTTTCTCGGTCACTTTGACAAGATGTGCATGAAATTCGGCAAAGACGCCATGCGTCAGGAATTTGAGCGCATCCTGCCCTCGCTGCAGCGCGGTAAGGTCATCGCCTCGGTGGATCATCAGACTCCGCCCGACGTTTCCATCGACAACTACCGCGACTACGTTTCCCTCTTACACGAATATGCCGCACGCGTCACGCATAAGGACGGGAATATTACCCCTTGCCCCGTTTTTGGAGGACAGGAAAGGAGAGATACATGACAAACCGCGAACGCGCCATGAATATTTTACACTACAAGCCGGCTGACCGCATGCCTGCCGTACACTTTGGCTACTGGCCGGAGCTTGTGCAGGAGTGGGCCGATCAGGGAAAGATCCCCCGCGAACTGGCAAACAGCTGGGCGGACGGCAATGCAGCTGACAGTGAGCTTGATAAGCTCCTTGGTTGGGATTTCAACTGGTATCGCACGGTCGGTGCGCACAACGGCTTGCTCCCCGGCTTTGAGCACAAGGTGCTTGAAACGCTGCACGACGGCACGCAACGCGTGCAGGGCTACAACGGTCTGATCGAGCGCATCCGTCCCGGTGTGACCTCGATCCCCTCCGAGGACGACTACCTGCTCAAGGACAGAGAGGCATTTGAAACGCTTTACCGCCCCAAAATGCAGTTCTGCCCCGAGCGAGTCAATTACGAATACTTCAAGAATTTCAACGAAACACGCGATCCCGACGTCCCTATCGGCCTGCATCTTGGCTCTGTGCTGGGCGACATCCGCTCCATGGTTTCCGTGGTTGGCATGAGCTATCTGATGTATGACGAGGATGAGGATCTGTTTGCCGACGTGGTGGATGCCTATGCCGACATGCAATACAAGTGTGCCGAGGAGATTCTCAAAACAGGCGCGAAATTCGATTTTGCGCACTACTGGGAGGACATTTGCTTCAACTCAGGCCCCCTGCTCTCGCCCGACAAATTCGAAGAGCTTTGCGCCAAGCACTACAAGAAGAGAAACGACCTGTGCCACGCATACGGCATTGACATCATTTCCTTGGACTGCGACGGTGTGACTGACCGTCTGTTGCCCATCTGGTACGAAAACGGTGTCAACGTCATGTTCCCCATTGAGATCGGCACGTGGGGCGACCAATTTGAAGCAGCCCGCCAAAAATATGGCAAGGGTATGCTGGGTGTGGGCGGCATGGACAAGACGGTACTGCGCCTTGACAAGGCTGCCGTTGACAAAGAGCTGGAGAGATTGGTACGCCTTTCGGCACTGGGCGGCTTTATTCCCTGCCCCGACCACAGACTTATGCCCGGCACCAAATTTGAACTGGTGCAGTATTACGCTGAAAAAATCAAAGAAATACGTTTATGAGTAAAGAGATCCGTATCCGATTGGGCTCATCCGCAGTCGGACAAAACTTAGCCGAATACTTAGCACGCCAAGGCTACCCCATCCACGCAGATTGCGGCGGCAAGGGAAAATGCGGCAAATGCCAAATCAAGCTGGTGAGCGGCTATCTGTATGCCAATGCGGCTTGCACTCAGCTCGCAACACCCGACAAGGATGGCTTGGTGCTTGCCTGCCGCACGTGGTGCTGCAGCGGTGCGGTCATCGTCATTCCCGCATTCGAGGGCGAGGGCTTGACCGATTTTTCCCGTCAAGTGCCTGAAAGCGAAAGCACTGAGATCATATACGGAGTCGCGCTTGACGTAGGCACGACCACGCTTGCAGCTGCCTTGGTCAATACCAAAACCGGGCAGGTGCTTGCCAGTGCCTCGGCACTCAATCCGCAGGCTGCCTTTGGAGCAGACGTGATCAGCCGTATCGATGCCGTTATGCAGCATTCGGAAGCTCTTGTGCAAATGCAGCGTTTGCTGTTGGACGAGGTGCGAAAAATGCTTGGTATACTGCTGCCCGATGCGCAAGCTGCCCACATGGCGGTAGCAGGAAATCCCACCATGCTGCATATTTTTTGCGGCATTTCTCCCACGTCCATGGGCGCTTACCCCTTCACGCCCGTTTTTACCCAAACCCAAAAGCTTTCGGGGGCTGCACTACGGTTGCCTGTGGACACCGTGACCGTTTTGCCGAGCATTTCAGCCTTTGTAGGCGGTGACGTCACAGCCGGAATGACGCACTGCTCATTGACCGATTCTCCATCCCCTGTGCTGTTGGTGGATATCGGCACCAATGGAGAATGCGTGCTGTTTACAGGCACAAAAAACGGCAGCCGCCTGTATGCCGCGTCTGCTGCGGCAGGCCCTGCCATGGAGGGCGCAGGCATCTCAACCGGCATGGGCGGTGTTGCGGGAGCAGTTTGCTCTGTACGGATGCAACAAGGGCGTCCCTTGTGCGCCACCGTGGGCGACTTGCCCGCAAAGGGCATTTGCGGCAGCGGACTGATCGATCTTGCAGCCGCGCTTTACAGGGACGGCATGATTGACGAAACAGGTGCCTTTGAACAAGGGGAGAGCTTTGTTTACGCCACGACTGCTGACGGGTTGCCTCTTTCGCTGACGCAGGCGGACATCCGCGCACTGCAATTGGCAAAAAGTGCGATCCGCGCGGCGATTGAAGCCCTCTGCGCCCATGCGGGGCTGCAACCGCGCGACCTTGACCGCATTTACCTTGCGGGCGGACTCGGCCATTACATGAACGTGGACTGTGCAACGGCAATCGGACTTTTGCCGCAAGGAGTGTGCGTGACCAGCCTTGGCAACGCTGCACTCGGCGGCTGTGTACGCGTGCTGACCGATCCTGCGCTGATCAAGCACATGGAGCAAATGGCAGAACAATGCCAGACCTTGGAATTGAGCACAGACGTGGTATGGAGCCAAGCGTTTATGGAGCATATGATGTTCCCTTGTGAGGATGAAATATGAATGAACAGAGAAAGAATCAAATAGAACAGATCCTACGCGCAGATTCCCTGCCCTTTGCGGTGCATGAGCTTGCATGGATCGCTCCGTGTGACGTTCCCTTTGACGCGCGTGTGCGCGACATGTGCGCATCCAACCGCTGCGGCCTTTACGGCAAGACCTGGACCTGCCCGCCCGCTGTAGGCGATTGGGAGGCTTTACGCAATGAATGTCGCTCTTATGCACATGCGTTGGTATTCACTACCAAGCACACCTTAGACGATGATTTTGATTTTGAGGGAATTCAAACCTCGGGCGAGATGCACAAACAGCTTGACAATGCGCTTGCGAATGCACTGAACGCACAAAATATACCCCATTTGCTTTACAGCGCGGGCGGCTGCAGCATCTGCAAGACCTGCACCTATCCCGACGCTCCCTGCCGCTTCCCCGACCGCGTGCATCGCTCCATGGAGGCGTGCGGCATTGACGTGGGTGCACTGGCTAAAAAATGCGGCATTCAATACAACAACGGACCGCAGACCGTGACCTACTTTTCGATGATCATATTTCCGTAATGAATACGCGGGAGGCGTTTTGCCTCCCGCAGTTTTATGCTCAATATAATTTTTTGGGGGTATCAATCAATCCTGCGAGATAGTCCAGCGACACGTTATAATACCGCGCCAGCACCGTAAACAGATGCATCGGCATCTCGCGCTTACCGCTCTCGTAAAGCTGGTATTGCTGCCTGGTGATCCCCAACACACTCGCAATCTCCTCTTGCTTTTTATCGTGATCCTCACGTAGGTCTCTGAGTCTTTGATAGGTAATCATCCTGCTCCTCCATTTCATGATATAACAAAATTATATCACTTGCATTCTTCATCCCTTTTCTATCATACCCTTTTTCTTGGCATAGAAATGCGCGGGCAAGAACACGATCAAGGCACCAAGACACACGGTGGGCAGATAGAGAATAGTGCTGACGTACCACCCCGCAGCCTCGGAAATCTGCTTGAACACGATCAGCGAGGAATTGCGCGGCCCGACAAAAAACATATTAATATTGCCTTCCGATATCTTCCAAAAAACGCAGTTGATGCAGAACGCCAAGGCTGCAAGCGCCAAAAACGTGATCGCTGCGGATCGGTAATCCTTCCACGTTTTGGCAAAGCGTCCCGACGCGATCAGATACGCACCGATAAAGATCAGCATCATGTGCCAGACAAAGGCGTGAATGGTCAGTGTCCAGTGCCCGTGCACAATGCCGGACGGCTCGATAAACGCCATGATGCCGCCAAGCAGATTGAAGGTGGTCATAAACCCATACATGCCGTCGCGCAGCTTGCCCGGCCTCAAGAATGCGGCAATCACGCACAGATACATAGGCACCGAGCAAAGCTGAAACGGGAAAATGCCCCAGTTATACGCGTGATCCTCCATATGATAAAAGTAAAACAGCTGCTTATATACCTCGGTCAGCATCAAAAACAGCCCCGAGAACAAAAGCACCGCGCGGTTGCCCTTCTCCCCCGTATGGCGCAGCTTATATGCCGCGAACAGCGAAATGGCAAGACCGACAAACGTAAATATCAGGTGAAACGGCCCGTAGGCCTTGGGCTTGGTCATTTCCCACGCTGTCATTTCAATAAACTGCTCCAAAAAAGCATCAATAAACTGCATATTCTGCCTTCTTTCGTTCGATTTCGCTCCTATTATAGCACTTCATACTATGCCAGCGCAATATTTTTCTACGACAATTAAGATATTAAGAATTCCGTTGACACCAAGGTGCAAAGATGATATAATAAAAGCAGATATTATATGCCCATACGGCAGAACGGAGGCAATTTATGCAACTGCAAGGAAAAATCATACACTTTTTAGGCGACAGTATCACGCAAGGCTACGGCCCCAGCGCACCCGAAAAGGTATATCACCAGTTGATCAAGCAAAAATACGGACTTAGCGAAGCCAACAACTTTGGCATTGGCGGCACCTGCCTTGCCGATCGCTATACCCCTCTGGAAATCCCCGAATTCAACGCACACTTTATCACGCGCGTTCCGCAAATGCCCGAAAAGGCAGACGCCATTGTTGTGTTCGGCGGCACCAACGACTTCGGTCACGGTCAGGCTCTGCTTGGCACGCCTGCAGACCGCACGCCCGAAACGTTCTGGGGCGCATGCCACGATCTGTTCGCAACCTTGATCGCCAAATACCCCACCTGCCCCATCGTGGTGGTGACTCCCCTGCATCGCTGGGGCGAATACGTTCCGCAGACTCGCACATCCCGTGACGGCAGCATCACGCAGACCACCATTCTCAAGGATTACGTGGACATCATCCGTCAGGCAGCCGAATACTATTCCCTGCCCGTTTGCGATCTGTACGCTGCAGGCTCTATCTGCCCCGAGCTGGAAGCACATCGCATTGCGTACTGCCCCGACGGTCTGCACCCCAACGATGCAGGTCACGAGATCATTGCAAACAGAATTGCCAACGTACTGCTGAGTCTTTAAGAAGTGATATTGACTTGGACGGCAATGCCGACAAAGTCAGGTTAATACATAAGGAGAACGGAGATATGAAGCGTTTCAAACTTTTTGCTTGTGCTTTATTGGCAGCGATCATGCTGGCAGGCACGATTTCAACCGCGATCCCTACCTTGGCGGCCGATTCTGCACGCACGTACAGCGGCACGCCCATCACAGAGCATCAGGGCGGCTACGATTATGATTTTGCCGACCGCACGCTCTCGACCTACACCTATGATTTTTCGGTAGAACGCGTCAACGCCTATATGGGTGAGACCGCATTGGCTCTTGGCAACCGCGCCTGCGCGCAGATCGTGGACGGTGCGCTGACCACCACCGAGGGCAATACCTTTGCCTTTGGCTCGGCCATTTGCCTTGGCGACGACTACGGCCTTGAGCACGGCTACCTTTCCTTTGACCTGTCGCTGACGGGCGGCACGGTCTATCTTGGCGTGCGCAATTCGCAGACTGCCGTATCCCACAAGGAGCGCGGCATCTGGTTTGCCTTTGATACGTCGGGGAATCTGCGCATGTTCGAGCCCGAATGCGGACTGGAGGCAACGCTGCCCCTCTCCACGGATCTGAGCAAGACCACTCTCACCCTGCACGAAGCGCTTGATACCATTGCGCTGTATGCAGACGATCAGCTGATCGCCATGGTGGAATACTCGGTTTCGGAACACCTTGCCTTCATGGATGCCAAGGGTACGGTTCTTGCGCAGACCGACGCGTGCAAGCTTTACCAGACCGGCTACTTTACCATAGAGCTTTGCGATATTGACGGCTATGTGGACAACGTGCGCTTTACCAACGTGCAGCAGACCTGGAGCATCCCTCAAGCTGATACCTTGCGCACCATTGATTACTCCACCTGGAGCGCAACCGACGCGCTGGACCGCACCACGGCAGACAATGCAGCCGCAGGGGACCCCAACGAGCAAAGATACGTTGGCCTTTTCTACTTCCTTTGCTGGGTGGGAGCCGGTCAGGTCGTGCAGGATAACACCAAGCTCTACCTTGAAATGGGCTACAGAGATGCCAAAAATTACATTGAAGAAAAGGGCGGCGAAGCTTACTGGGCAGAGCCCTACTTCGGTTACTACCGCAACACCGATACTTGGGTATACCGCAAGCATGCCTACATGCTGGAGCAAGCGGGCGTGGACTTCATCTTCTTGGACGTTTCCAATGCAGAGGTATTCATTCCCGGACACACCGCCCTGTTTGACACCTGGCTGACCATGCGCAAGCAAGGCATTGATACACCGCAGATCGTATTCTTCAACGGTGACACCCCCTCCACCTTCCAATCCAACATGAACGTGCTGTTCTCCACCGTTTATTCAGACGAAAACTGGGAGAGGTACAAGGAGCTCTTCTTTATGTGGGAGGGCAAGCCGCTGGTATTCGGCAATTACTCCGGTCTTTCGGGCGGGATCAAGCAAAAGGTGGACGAAAAGTTCACGGTACGCGGCAGCTGGGCATGGACCGACAGCGACAACTACTGGGCATGGCTGCAGGAATACACCTATGACAGCGAAACAGGTGCAGCAGAGATGCAAAACGGTGGCTGGGGACGCGATGCGGATGGCAATATCGAATCCCTCTCAATCGCTATGGGACACCATCCGCCTATGAGCAAAGGCCGCAGCTTTGTGAACGGCAAGCAGCCCAAAACCTCAGACATGGGCTTTTCCGACATTGAACAAGCGGGTCTTGGCCTTGGATATGCCAACCAGTTCAACGCCATTCGGACGCTCATGGAGAAAAACGTGGAAAAGGATCAGCCCTTTGTGCTGATGATTACGGGCTGGAACGAATGGATCGCAGGCTGCTTCCATACCGAAGACCGCGTCAACATGGCAGGCACCAAAGCAGAATTCCAATACGTGGACCAATTCAACTGCGAATTCTCGCGCGACGGTGAGCCCATGCGCAATCAGGACGGCTACGGCATCGGTGACAACTACTACTATCAGATGGTGGATCAGATCCGACGCTTTAAGGGCATTGACGCAACACCCGTGGCCGATGACCAGACAAGCATTGACATCTATGACCTTTCTTCCTGGGATGCCATTGATCTTACCTACATGGATTCCCTTTACGATATCGAACACCGCAACACCATTTCCTACGATCCCCATTATCGCTACATCAATAATACAGGCCGCAACGATTTTGACTACGCCAAGATCTCGCAGGACGAGCATAACCTCTACTTCTTAGTCAAGACCTCCTCCGATATCATCATTGACACTGACGCTACGTGGATGAACCTCTATCTGAACGTGGACGGTGACGTCACGACCGGCTGGGAGGGCTATGATTACGTTCTCAACCGTGACCGCGACTCGTTTGTTGTGACGGTTGAAAAATTCAAGGATAACACCTTTGAAACCGAAATCGTAGGCGGTGCTTACTACTATCTGGAAGGCTCGTATATGGCCATCCGCCTTGCAAAGGACGTTGTGGGCGTACAGGGCGCGGTCAATAACATGATCTTCAAGTGGGCAGACAACTCTGTCGATAACGGTGATCCCATGGCATTTATGGATTTGGGTGATACCGCTCCCGACAACCGCTTTGGCTTTGTTTACAAGTGCGAGGGCTATACCGATAAGGAAATCCCTCAAACCACGCTGGTCTATGACGCTGCAAAGACGGTGCAGAACGGCAGCAACATCACCCGTCCTGAAGGCGAGGTGGATATCACGCTAAAGGATGCTATTGTGGACGTGCTGTATGATCTTTCCGACGTCAAACCGGGCGTATTTGTGACAAGCACCCCCATTGCCGAGCAATTTGAGCATGCGGGCGGCACTTCGGGCAGCACGGTGCAGGTAGTCAAGGGCGAAAAATTCAACTACCTGCGCATGAAGGAGGTCAGCGATCTGCGCACGTGGAACGACGTGGAGGGCTCTTACGAGTTCGCTGCAGATATTCACATGGTAGACTACGGCAACAGCGCCATTTACGTGCGCGGTGAAATGCCGGGCGCATATACCCCCGAAAATCCCGCCAACTTTGGCGTCATGCAGGTGTTCAACTACTTTGAATGGGACTGGTACGCAGAAAACGGTGGGCGCACCTTCGGAGGCTCCTCTACCGCAGGCTCGGGCATTGGCATTTATCCCGAGCAGAATCGTATTACCATCCGCATCAAGCGTTACGCGCCCGACGGCCTTGGCGTGGCCTCGGCCTCTTATTCCTTCCCCTATTCGGGCAAATTCACGCCCGGTGAGGACGGTTGGTTCAAGCTGCGCGTGGTGGACGACGGACAGACCGTATCCATTTACATGAACGACGCGCTGATGTGTACCGTCAAGCTGGAAAATCCCGGTGTTGTATACGAAACCGACGGCACGGGCCAGCAATATTACGGCAAGGCAACGCTGTGCGATGCCGAAGGCAAGCAGGTGCTGGAGGTGGAAAACACCCGCCTCAACTCCCAAGGCTCGCAGATCGCGCTGACCACGCGATTCCAGACCATGGAATTTGCCAACCTCTACATTGCATACGAAACGCAGATTGCCGAGGGTGGCCGCGTGGACACCGCGCTGACGAATAGCGACGCGCAAGTCGACTATACCCCCGACACCCGCCTTTTGACCACGCTTTCCATGGGCCAAGCCCCTGTGGAAACCGACACCGAAACCCAAGGCAGCGATAGCGTCACCCAAGATGACGGTGAACAAAAGAAGGGGTGCAAATCCATCACGGCTGCCCCCATCGCGTTGGTCGTGCTGACAGTCTGCGCGCTTGTTTGCACAAAGAAAAAGGACTAAGCAACCCAACAAAGGGCTGCGCCCTATGGTGCCGCGGAATTAGCGGCAATATAGACAAAACGAAAGCAGAAGCCTTGGCGTGATACTCTTAACGGAGTATCACGCCAGTTCTATTCGCCTGTGTGCGAGTATATTTCGCCAAAGGCGAAATTCTTGCTTACGCAGTGATATACGGCTTACGCCGAGTGATATTTGCTTCGCAAGTTTATGGGCGAATAGAATATCACTGAAGCCGCAAGGCTTCAATATCACTATTGCGTCAGCAATAATATCACTCCGACGAAGTCGGAATATAAATTCAATTCTAATGACAACTACGATTTTTGGAACGAGCATATTAAATACGTTTATATTATAATGATTTAAGTGATAAAACAAAAGCAATGTTTAGAAAAAAGTATGAATCGATACTAAAAATTGTAATTAATAATTAGTAATACAATTTCCAATATATCGAATAGCAAACGCCGACAGACAAAAAATCTGTCGGCGTTAATTATTTGTTTACTGCGGAGTTATTCTGAGCCATACAAGCAAACTGACTTATAATTTCTCCGATAAGAACATCACGCTTTTGGCTTCTGCTTTTCTATGTTGAAAGATGTGAAGGAGCATCCGTATGGTGACCTCATCCGGCGCACCTTCTATCATCCTATCCTCACATCCAGACAGATATAAAAATCCGACTTATTTCCAATGTGAAACCTTGTACTTTTTGTCCATGACCTTTTTGTTAAAGGTAATGTACGATTGCTTGCGGCACTTCAAAATCAGCCTGCGCCCGTCCTCGCGGTGAGTGTAGATCGGCTCAAAATTGCCCACGGTTTTCTTCAGATACCCGGCCAGCACCTCGACGTATTCCTTTTTCTTGCCAAGCACCGAGGGACATGCGAACGAAAGCCCGTAACGATACCCGAATCTGCCCTTGGAAATCAGAATGTAACGTGGATTTTCGATTGGCGACAGCATCTCTGCCATAGCCGTGTTGAACACGTTCTGATCATGAATCGAGGCATTGCGCAGCTGCAGCGAAACGCTTGCCAGCCCCTTATCCATATGGGTATGCACCTTGGCCGAGGGCGCGATCAGATCGCAATCGCGCAGCGTTTTGTATACCGCAATGCCAAGCGTTTTGATCGACCTTGCGGGATTGATGTGCAGCATCAGCTTTTTGATCAGGAAAAATAGGGCGACCAGTAAGAGCGCGATCAGCAGCGCTGCTGCCAATGCGGACAGCGTTTGCACCCTTTGCAGGCAGTTGACAAACACCTGTGTCAAGATCATGACCAAGACCGAAAGCAGCGCGGTCAGCGCGAAATTCCAAAAGGTTGCCACGGGAACTCTCTTTTCCCCGGGCACCTCGGTTTCCACCGCCACAGCAAAGCTGCCATCCGCCACCTCTCCCTGCCAAGCCTCTTTCACCCGGTTGCGGTGCGAAGCGCGCTCCAGCATTTCGGCATTGATGCATGCAATTCCCTTTGCATCAAACGGTGGCTTGATCGCGCTCAACCGCTCAATGCCGCTCTCCACCGTGCCCGTTTCATAATGCGGCCCCATAAAGGCATCAAAACGGCGCGTGAGCACCTCATAATCATAGGAATTCAAAACGTTCTTATCCTGCGCCAAATATGCCGCAATCCGCTCGGATTCCTTATCCTTTAACAGATATTCAGGCTCAACCGTGACCAGATGCCAGATATTGGCCGACTTATCGGGAGCGTTTTTATCAATACGAATGGCACGCCCGCGCATCTGATTGGACAGCACGAAACTGCCCACAAAGCTGGCTAAGATCAGCGTGTTGATACAAGGCGAATCCCAGCCCTCGCCAAGCAGCGACTTGGTACCCACCAAAATGCGCAGCTCTCCGCGCTCAAATAACTTGCCCACAAAATCCACCGCGCGGTGCACAGCTCCCGCAAACTCCACAGTACAATACTCCGTACCCGGGATCGGTACGGTCTTGCACTTAACGTTTGAGAGATCAATATTGCACGGAAGAATGACCAGCGCGCCCGACAGCACACCAATCGGCACGTCGGGGTGGTCACGGCGCAGCACCTCAAAAATGCTGACCACGTTGACCGAATGGAACTGCTCTGCTTGCGCAATACTGCCAAGCGTTTCCTTTTTGATATAATCGGTCAGCACAAGCATCCGCAGATCCGCCCCCATGGTGGCGATTTCACGCTTTGCAATTTGACGAATGCTTTCCAGCTTACCCACGGAAGAGAGCAGAGAGCGCTTGAGCTTTTCGTTCAGTGCGAGCGTTACACGGCGTTTTTCATAAACCCCGTGCTGTCGCAGCACCTCCAGCACCTCGTCCTTTTGTTCTTGTGTCAAGAGCTCTCCGTCAAGCAAAAACTGGAGGGCAACCTCGGCATACTTCATGGAAAATGGCGGCAGACCGCGCTTGGCGGTCAGCTGCGCGATCAGCTTTTTGTCAAGTTGATGTCCCCAATGGCGCAGTAGCACCAAAAGAGCCACGTACTCGCTTGCATTTGCAAACATGGCCTCATAATCCTTGGAGTCATTGAGATGCGTGCAAAGCGCCCCGAAAAACGGCAAAGCGCCCAGCGCATCCACCGCTTGCGCAGCACGCTTCTTATGCTCTGTAAAGCTTGCGATCTCTTGCTCGGTCGGATAGTTGAAATACACGTAATCCTGATGCGGGCAAAGCGTATTCTGCCCCACCAGCTCGGGAACAAATATTTCCTCGTCGATCTCTCCGCACATGGCACGGTACCGCTCCCATTCCGAACCTTCGGCATCATAGGGCGGTGTGGCAGTCAAAGAAATAATACGCACGTCACGGTCCAAGGCCGCAATAAACTTTTCCAGTGCTTTTTGCCACTCATTTTTCAAATGATGCGCCTCATCCAGGCAGATGGTTTTTACCTTGCATTGCTTGACAGTGGCAAAGATATCCACATCCGAACAATCCACGTCCCCGTTATCCTCCAATGCGTGCTTTTCCACGGCTGTGAACAGCGCTTGATACGTAATCGAGGTCAGAAGCTGAGCTCTGTGTAAATCCCCCGAATACAGCGCATCAAAATCAGACGCATCATCCAAAAACAGATTGCGAAAACGCTCTCCCCATTGCTCACGAATGGCCGTGGTGGGCGACAGCACGATGCAGGGCTCGCCCAAGCGGCGGATCAGCTCCAAGCCCAGCACAGTCTTGCCGCTGCCGGGGGCTGCTACGATATGGATGCGGCCGTCGCGCAGATATTGATCGGCATTGTCCAGCACGCGTTGCTGATACGTGCGGAATTGCCCCTTGAAATGCACGCGTTCAAATCCCATGATCCTGCCCCCTTTCTCTCATTATTTCCAATATATGCTATTTTTTCTCTATTCAAAATCATCCCGATGCTGCATGAAAAAATCAAAGTATTTACGCACGTTGGGCAGCTCAGTCCACGGACAAACGGATGCGGGATAGTCGTCCAGATTGTATATCTTCGCATGCCTCATGGACAAAAAGATCGGTGAGTGCGTGGCAATGATAAACTGGCAACGCCCGGCGCGCTCGGTGGCGGCAATATAATCGGCAAGCTCGATCTGCCGCTCGATCGAAAGGCTGTTTTCGGGCTCATCCAAAAAGTAGACGCCATCATCCTCGATGCGATCGAGAAAATACCGCATGGCGGTCTCCCCGTTGGAGCAAAGGTCAATATCCTGCACGACGCGCTTTTTGACATAGCTTGACTGCGATTTTTTAGGTGAGAGGATCTCGCGCACCTCGCGCCAGCGCTCGTAGTCGTCAAGTCCGTGCAGCTGCCCCATTTCGGGATCGCTGTCCATAGCCTGATGCACCGCCACGTACTTATCGAAAAGCTGATTGCGTTGGTCATCGATCCCCTCGTTGATGGCACGTGCGCTGAGCGCATAGTCGAATACGTCGTCGCTGGTCAGCACAAACGAGGCACGCGGCCGCTTGGCGTATTCAAGATAACACATATCCACAAACTGATCAAACAAGGGCGAATCGTTAAACTCAGAATAACGTGCCGCGCCCATTTTTCGCGCAATGACATTGAGCAGCGTGCTTTTTCCCGATCCATTACCGCCATAAAACATGGTAATTCCCTCAAATTCCACGTGCCGCATGCCCTTGTCGGGGAAGATCTTGAACGGATAGAACGTATGAAAGCAGGTACGCTTTTCATTTTTGATAAATTCAATCTCAGCATAATCGCTCGGCAGCGTCAGCCTTTTGATGTAGATCACATACTCACTCCCCTTTCATGGGTTTATGATATCATAAAACAACCATGATGTCAATCCAAAATGCTATAACGATACTCCTCATGTTGCTTGATTCTTTCAAAACGTTTATCTTTCATGCAGATTGCATACCGCCTTTCAAAACCTCTTTTCCATTATATCATAGATGGCATAAGCTGTCAATCAATCATTTGGGCGGATGGAATCAACCGCGAAGTGCGGGGACAAGTAAATCGTAGGGGCTGGCACCTCAACAGCCCAAAAGCAAATGCGTCAGCTTTGCATCCCCGAAAGTTTTACCGAACTTTGCCGAAATATATTGCTCCACGAAATCAACAAAAGGGCGGAAAAATCCGCCCTTGGGTTTGAATTCAAATATGCTCTGCAAACAAATGGCCAAGCTTGATGGTACTGCCTGCATCGTAATGATAGATATCAGGCTCCTCGACCGGCTCGCGCAAGGTGGTAAGCCCCGCACCGATGGTGTCTATGTAGTAGGTATTGGCATGGGTTTGCGCACGCGCTTTTTTGATCTCGTTGATCTCTTTGTACAGCGTCCAGATCTCGGAAATGCCGCCGTCCACGTACACGCAATCCTTGGCAAAATACTGCCCGAACTCTGCGTGGATATCATCCAGCATGGTCTGATACAGCGCGTCATATTGCGCTACGTGCTCGGGAATATCAGCATCGCCCTCGCCCTGCATCCAACACCACGCGATGATCTCTGGCTCGTATCCCTTGCTCTCTAAAAGTCCGATGCTTTCGGGCAAAATTTTCATCAGCTCGTTATAACACCAGCCAAAGTCGCGATAATGCTCTGCCACGGCCGCGTCGTCGTGCGCCTCTGCACGATACGCCTCACCGCACGAGGGCGAGATCCAGTCATGCCACAAGCAAGAGCCGCCGTACGCACACTTGACGATGAAAAACTGCTGTCCCGGATAACGCTTTGTCAGCACCTCGGCCATGCCGACCTCCGGGCCGAAGGTGTCCTTGGTCAGCTCGGTGCAATTCAAGCCGGTCGTCACAAATCCGTTACTTTTTTTATCGTGCGAATAGTAATTGATCTGCACGTCGGGATAGCCTGCGCGGTACTCTGCCACCTTTTCGGGAGCAAAATAATCGGGCAGATATTTGCAATGTCCAACACCCACCGCGTTGGATTGCCCTGTCAGCAGAATGATCTTGGCTTTTTTCATGCTACTTTTCCTTTCATTACATCAACGGCTGAATCACACGCAGAATTTCCTGCGCAAAAATGCGATAGCCCTGCTCTGTGAAGTGTACGCCATCCGGGGACAAAAGCTCGACATGCTCCCGAGAGAGCGTGTAAAGATCTACAACCGGCAAGCAATATTTGCGTGCCAATTCGCAAACGCCCTGATTACGCAGTACAACCCTTTGGTCACGCTCAGCATCCAAGACGTGCGTGGTCAAAAGCAGCACGAGAGGGGTTCCCTTGAATTCCTCTTGCAAAAAGAGGATCATGCGCTCGTACGCGCTTACGTATTCCGTGGTATCCTCCAGATGCCAGCCGTGCAGACCGTTGTTGAAAAGGATAACCTTTCTCTCTCCCTGCTGGCTTGCAAACAAGCGAATCGAAGGCACGAGATGCGGATTATCCACAGCCTTGGACGTGCCAAACCCATCAAAATAAATGCTTTGCCCCGACAAGGCGGTTGCAGCCGTTCTTGTTGCGCAAGAAATGGAATCCCCGATATACAGCACGCGCGGCACGCCCTCGGTGTCTGCATGCTCCCACCATACGTTATCCCATTCATAAGTTTCCAAGCAACCGCTCCGGTTGCCATACTCATACGTCAGATTGCTCATTTGGACGCATATACCTCGTTAATGGTGTCAATGACGGCCTCAAGCTCCTCGGGCTTGACCATTTCGGGGAAGGTGCCTGCCTTGACGCAATCAATAAAGTAGCGCAGCTCATTATAGTAGCCGTCCGACTGGGGAACGTAGCAGCCCTCTTCAATGGTACTTCCCGTATTCATATCCTGCACGGTCCAGTCTTCCTTGTAGATTTTAAGACCCATACCGTTAAATTCCAGCACGGCATGCTCAAACTGCATGCGGAAGGTTGCCGCAAACTGCACGGGCGCGTGGAACCATGCTGCCTCGCAGGCAATGCGTGCCTCTCCCAGCTTGTAGACGGCATGCATATAGTCCATACCGTGGAACACGTGCTCCACCTCGGGCTTGCCGAGCGTGTAGATCAGGAAATCCAAATCGTGAATATGCAGATCGAACGGAACCATACCGCTACGGTTGGCATCCTGCATCCAGTTATCCCAGCTGACCGTGGGGATCGCACCGATGCGCGTCATAGTACCGCTGACCAGCTTACCGTATCTGCCCGTGTCAATGCAATCCTTGAGATATACGTACTCAGGCCACCAACGCAGCACCTGCGCGATCATGAAGCACTTGCCGTTTGCCTTTGCGGTGTCGTATGCGCGGGCAACGTCCTCGCGGTGCAGCGCGATCGGCTTTTCGGACACAACGTGAATGCCCTTTTCCATTGCCTTGATGGCATAATCCACGTGCAAATAAGTGGGCAGCGTGATGTCCAGCACGTCGATCTGCTCATTTGCTAACATCTCGTCAAAATCGGTGTATTTTTTCGCGGTGATCTGACCGTCATAGCGATCCATCATCTCGGGGCGAATGTCGCAAATGGCAACCAGCTCTACGTCCTCCATGCGGTTCCATGCGGATACGTGTGCGCCACTGATGCCGCCCATACCAATTTCTGCTACTCTGATTTTCATACTTTTACTTCCTTTCAGAAAATTCATTTACATACAAAAAAAGTATATCACAAAATCCCCACGTTGTCAATCAACGTGGGGAAATTCATATACACAGCATCTATGATCAAGCACCAATACCCAGATAATCTTCGGGAAGCTCAGGCTCCCCGTCGGGGTTGTAATACAGTGTAACGCCGTCATACTCGGAAGTAAGCATCAGATTTCCGTTCTCATAGTATTTTTCCCACAGGATCACACCGTAAGCATTATACTCGCGTTCATACGCGCCTGTGGTATACTTAATATCCGCAAAGCCCGGGGAACGCGGTTTTTCCGTGGCTTGCTCCGACAAGTTGCCGTACTCGTCATACTGATACTCATACGTAAACAAGCCTGCATACACGTCATCCTTGGTCGACAAAACCACGTCACCGTGTTCGTTATATTCGTGCGTGTAAGTCAGAATACTCTGCCGCCTCGGGGGAGTCCTTGATGCTCAGGAACAGATTGTACGCCCCTTGCAGGTCACCCGCTTCAAGCAGTTTCACGGCCTCTTTGCAGGTATTTTCCTCTTCCGTAAATCCCGGATTTTGCCCATTGCCACCCGAGCAAGCGGTCAGAAATAAAAGCATGCTCATTCGCCTTTTTCCACCCAGATCGGAGAGGTCCAACCGAAGCGTCCATCGGCCAATTCCACGCGCAAATAGTAGAAATCTGCCTGCGTTTCCTGTTTATAGTCTAAAATTAACTCAGATGCTGCCGAAAGCGCCACGTAATCACGGCAATTCTTGACCAACGTGACGCGCTTGACCGACACATCGGACTTCACGCGATAAAAAATATGCAGGTCGCGGCTCTCGGGTCTGTGGATGCTCTCTCCCATATAGTGTCCATTGATGCGGAAATCGATCTCCATACGGCCGCCCATTTCGCCGCTCGCCTCGCCCATCATAAACGCATACGTGCGCTTGACCATAAGTGCCTCAAAAATGGCCGCGGGGGTGTTCTCTTTTGCCCACACACCCGTCACACCGGGGTATTTTTGCGGATACGGCAACGCAGGATCCACGCGCCCGTTCATGCCGCTATGGTCGTCCGAGCCACCGATCACACCCATTTTAGAGCCCTTACGCAAGGCATCCTGCCAAAAGCCTCCCTCGCAGCAAGCGCGCTCCGCCCAGGCAGGATTCCCCATATATTCAGCCGCATCACCGCGCGAGATCACCTCGATAAAAGGCGTGTGCAGCTCTGTCGGCATCGCGAGAAAGTCCGCATTAGAAGTCAGCGAATAGGTGTCATGCGGACAGGCAATGACGTCGTCACGTGCAAGCAGCGCACGCAGCTCACGCTGGGTGATCTCACCGTCACGCACACCGCGCACCATTTCGGCATCAGCGTCGCGAAAATACAACACCAGATTGTTATAAAAAGGATAGGAATCGCGCTCATAACCAAGCAGCGTGGAAAACTTGCCGGGTTCGCAGTATTCCGCAGCCTTTTTCCGCATCAAATCCCACTTGGAAGGGCTTCCCTCCCACAAGGCAGGCCTGCCGACACCGCCGTGATCGTGATCGGTCAGCACAGCGAAATCCAAGCCGGCCAGATCGCGGATATTGCGAAAATACGTATCAATATCGGGGCGTCCGTCTGAAAGATTGGTATGACCGTGCATTTCACCAACCAAGGGGATCAGCTCGGGCGCGGGAGGGTCAAGACTGCGCTGTGCAGCGTTCAATTGTGCCCAATCAGCATTTTCGCCATGATAAACCGCATTGGTAAATGCAGCACAGCGGTTAGGCGTATCGTATCTCTTGGCTATATATTTATCGGGATGGTTCATAAAATCCTCCTACTCACCACGGCTTATCACAAAGCATTCTCCATGATCGCCTTTTTGTCAAACGCAAACTGTCGGATGCACCGCTGTCCCTCGCCAAGCGAATCAAAGGACACCAGCGTCCCGTCCGGGTTAAAGCGGTTGTGCAAATCACATCTGCAATCGGTATTTCCCGTATCCTTGGAATAGATCGAAGCGATCCTGCAGCTTTTCTCCGTTTCAAAATCATACAAAAATATATCTCTGTACGGCACACCGCGAGGATATCCGTCCCCGATAAAGCAAGTCCTGTCGGGGTGATAAAGACAATGCGTGTCGCCTTGATTGATCTGCGCATCGTCCAGATGCCGCCGCACACCCGTGGCATCATCGATAAAGTAAATTCCCCATTCGGGCAGCTGCGCGTAGATCATGATCTCTCCATCATTTTTCCAATCATAATGGGAATTACCCGTGTAATCGGTCAGATTTCGCAAATCCGAACCGTCACGGTTGGCCGTGATCAACATGGTGCCCCACCGATCTCCTGCTTTTTCGGGGAAATCACGCAGCAAAAACAAAAACCGTGATGCGCAAGGATTAAACGTAATGTGATTGACCACCAGCTTGCGCTCAGAGTGAGGCTTTTGCACAAAAGTTTTGGCCAGATCCCTGTAGCTGATGATCAGCTTTGCGGTATTTTGCTCGATATCCACCAAGAAAATACCGTCATTCGCAGGGGCATACTCGTCATAAAATCGGTCTTTCAGGTTGCAATACCCATACCCGGGGCGAAAATCCCAAATGCGCGGAAAATTGATCGAAAGCCCCCATTTTCTATCGCGCGAAAGATTGGCAAGCGGTGCACAAAGCACCCTTTCTTCTCCCGTAGACACGTGCTTGATCACGCTGCAAAATTCACCGTTTCTGTAATCGTTGTAGATCACACGTTCATCGTCAAACCATTGCAAGAGGCTGCCCTGCTGGAAATTCCACGCTCGACTCTCGGCCACCTTATGAAATTGCTTATCCGCAAGCGTGATGTACCCGATCTCTGCGACGTCATCAGCCGTAGGAATACGGTCATGAAAGCCGACTCTGTGCGCAAGGTGCCGTTTCGATTGCTTGTCATATGGCTGCAGATCGTAATAGGCAAAGAAATAATCGTACCCATCATCCGGGCTGACGGTTTCTATGTTTACTTTGAAATATTCCTGCATGCAAACCTCCGTGTACGCTGATTTTTCTGATGTTATTATAGCATAAAAGCACAGGTGTGTCAATCATACAGGATGCAGATTACACACACAACATATCGACGCGATCATGGCTAAAAAAGAGTGCGAAATAGCACCCCTGCCGCAGCAAGGGTGCTATGTATCATTTTGTGAGTATTATTCGCTGACATTCTCCACGGAATCGGGAGGCAAAACGGATCCGGTCTGCACAGTCGAATTGGAAGGAATGCCCCAATGCGGCGCAATGACCAGACTGCCGGGGGTAGTCCCCTCGTGCTTGACGGTAAACGTGATGCTCCTTGTGATCTCACCCATCACGGTTCCCTTGTAATTCTCGCCGATCAGATGTACGGTCGAAAGAATCTCACCGCCATTCAGCGTGACCTCACAATAGCCCTTGGCGGTGGCTTGATCGGAGGCGGTGACGGTCACGGTATACGTACCCACGCCATCCAGCGCATACGTCCAAACGCCATCTTTTTCGGTGCCGACCACTTCGGCCTTCGAGGCGTCGTCCGTCACGACAATATCCACCACAAACTGTCCTGCCTCCAAGGTATTGGAGGGGCTGGAAACGTCCTGGTTGAACCAGGCAAAGGTCAAGGAACACAAAAGAACGATACACAGCAAAATACTGAAGATCGAAATAGTCAGGCTCTGGGAAAACGCTTTGTCTGTCAATGTATCTTGTTTTTGATTTTCTGTCAGATTTTCTGTCTGATTGCTTTGCAAATTGCCCTGCAAATTGCCCTGCAATGCTTCTTGCTTCTGATTCGGGGCGAATATGTTTTTCAAGAGTCGTCCTCCTTTCGTCATTTTCGAATTTTTGCACAGCGGCAGTCAAAAGGCACAAATTTTCACTTATGCCCTTTGATTGCCGCCCAAGCCCCGAAGGGCTTGGGGGGATATTTCTTAGTTAACCATGTCTGTAGGACTCATCATTGCCAGAATTTCATCAAGCGTAACAATTCCCTTTCCGACCGCAATCTTTAGATAGTGACCATTAGATGCAACAAAAGCTTTGAATTCAGACTCTGTCATATACTCAGAAAGATCATCATAAACAAATAAGCCATACGTTTCAATGTCCTTTTGCAATGCCCTTTCATCGTATTGCATATCGTCACCCATTGCAAGGAAATTAAAGAATGCTTCACTATCAATATTTTCCACAGGCGTTACCGAAAGCATTCCGTTAGCCAAAACGTTATTGCATGCTACAGATGCAATAGAGTATGAACCAGTAAATTCTTCGTTGACAGAATATCCGGTAAGTGCAACAATCGTATGACCATCTCCGTCTTGCTTAACAAACGAATGACCCATGTACGAATTAACATTTTCTTCGTTTAGGAATACATATTGATTCAAATCAGCATCAAAAAAACCGTGGTCTCCAATTATCTTGACAATATTACCATCACTAAACTCAAGACTAATAACAGAATAATGATCGTTACCATGGAAAACGATGTAGGATGCAGGAACTGAAACATACGTTCCAGTGAACATATTCCATGCCAAAAGTTGATCATCATAGTTTACCTGATCGATACGCTTCTGCGTGCCATCAGCAAGGGTGATCAAAGTGTCTCCGGTGATGCAGGAGGAGGCATCTGTCAACGTACCATTGCAGAAATCAGAATACTTGTACTGATTACTCTTGTAATCTGCATATGTGACAGTAAAGGATGTGCTATGGGTGATAGGTTCGCTATTGTTAGCATCAGTAAAACTATAGCTGATATTCGGTGCTCTGGAAGTAGTACTGGTGGATACATAGTTACTACTGGACGATACTGTAAAATACAGTTTCCCGTTTACAACAACAGGCTTACCGTTATCATTGCTCTTAAAGTTGGTGGTCGTAATTGTCAATGTATACTCGTCCGCTACAGTAATTGTTATGGTATTGTTGGAACCATTTTGCAAACCGACACTCAAACCGGCAGCAGACACAACCGTGCTCAAATCAAGTTCAACCTCTTTGTTCTGCTTCTTACTCCAATAAATTACCTTAAGACCATCCAAAACAGGCACAGCAACATTCCAATCACTGTTCTTGGTATCAACAACGATATAAGGAGTACCCTTCAAAGTTGTAGATGTCCAAGTAGGCGCAGGCAAGCTGGTCTTGGTTGCCAAGAGTTCGAAGATGTATGTGCTTTCTACAGTTTCACCGGTAAGGGTGCCGTTCTTGTCATAGATTTGATTATCAGTAATAGTCAAAACATAGACGTTAGACACTGCACTGTTCAGTGTAATCTCTGCATTCTTATCTACAACAGTACCATCCTCTGTTGTCACAGTGTAGGCAAGATTGTTGCCGTATTTTTGTGCTAATAAATCCGCGAAGCTGAATGAGTATTCTCCTGCATCCACGTCAACCTTCAAAGTAGATTTCCACGCAGCCTTAGTTGCATCGTAGGTAGTAGTAAATACACAATTTTCGTTTACATCCTCAAACTTAATGGTAGGAAGAACGATCCCTTGCGTGTTTGCAACATAAGACGGCTCGGTTTGCACAGAAACATCGGTTCCGTGGGTATTTTTATAAGTATAGATAGACGGTGCCATAGACGATATACCAACATCTACTGTTGTTGTTTCATATGGCATCTTTTCCTGCTCGCTTTGCAGTCGCTCATCGTTCATATTCTTAGCGCTAGTAGCAGTTCCATTTGGCATATATGCAAAGCCAAGATTGATAGAGTCTCTCGTCACACCATCTTCATAAGTAATTTTATGTACAAAAGACTCATTCTTTAAAGCATTCGTCACAATGTCCTGCGCATCAGAAGGCACATATGCGGCATAATCACTATTAACCCAAGCATACTGGTGTAAATAGCCCTGCAGAGTGATAGGAGTGCCAACGCCATCGGTTCCACACATCGTGACCACACTAAAGCCCATTACGGTTTTGCTTGTATCATTGACATTAGCTTTAATCGGCTTTTGAATCAAGGTGACATCCTTAAGCACTAAACTGCTGCTTGCCTCCGCCTGAATATTAGCTACTGCACCACCATAAATGGTAGAGTTTTCAACCGTTAATGTACCCGACGTAGCATAAATAGCAGCACGCCCACCGGAAATATAGGAGTTTGTGATCTTGCTAGTAGCTGACACTAAAACAGCACTGCGGATGTTATAATAACGAGTTTTACCTGCAGCATCCGTATACGAAGGATTTTCATTCTCAGTCTTATTGCCTTCATACAAAATTGCATGCGAGAAATTTGGAGTGACTATTTTTACATTGTCAAGTGTTCCGCCTTTAAGTTCGACGAAAGCGTATGTACGGTCTGTTGCATAGGAATCACTGCTACAAGTCATGGTAAAGCCATTACCATAGAGTGCGTAGCCGCCCGAAACTTCAAGCGAACTAAATCCGCAGTTGTTCAACAGAACAACGTTGTTCGCGGTTGCATTGGTTGCACCTGTTGCATTTACTGCGTCAACAACTTCGAGATACAGGACAGTAGGCGTGCAGTAAGTGTCGTCATCCTTGATGGTCACCTTCACAACGCCTGTGCCGCTGAACTGAATGGTTCCCTTTGTCCAATCAGAATTATTAGCAGTAAAGGTTCCACTTGCATTACCTGCGACATTTTCAAAAGTTACGGAAACAGTGCCAATGCTTGCATCTTCCTTTGCCTTGAACAAGCTGCCAAGAGTAACGGTATTTTGGTTACCTACACGATGCAAGAAATCGCCATTGTTCATGACAACATCGAACTTTTCTTCATTCTGACGCTCGGTAACGTTTACAGTAATCGTCGTAGGCGTGCAGAAGTAGTAGTCCTGAATGGTGATCTGTACCTTGCCTGTGCCGGTCAAAGTAATTGTGCCGTTTTCCCAGTTTTCGCGATCATATTTGATCGTTGCCGAAACAGGATTGTTTTCGTCAAGGTTGTGTACGCTTACTGCAAGCGCACCGGGAACAAGCTCAACGCCATTATCAACAAAGCTGAAAATGTCGCCCAGCTTATATTCCTTATTGTTTGAAAGCTCGGTAACCTTACCCTCAAACTTTTCAACAGACTCTTCAAGACCGGTTGTAATATCAAGGTTCGTAACACCATTAAGGTTGCTAAATCCTCTCGAGGTCACACCCCAGCCGTAGCCGGTGACGAGGTTGTTGAACTCAAGGTAAATGTGCTGCTTATCTTCCTTCAGGTCGTCCTGACCGTCACCGTTTTCGTCAACACCGGTCTGAATGCCGCCCATGTCGTGCGTCCAAACTACGCCATCCTTGAAGTGATAGCAAGTAGCGTTTTCGGTTCCGTGTCCCTTGGTGTAATCTACGATCACGTAGTTCGCTCTGCCGGACGCGGGAACAGTGCCGGTGGTGCCGTCAAGGTAAGTGATGGTTGTGCCATCGATTGCCTTGATCTCAACAAGACGGCTCATCTGATAGTCATGCGTGTAAGACGCTGTTGTATTGTCAATGATCTCGCAGTAGTAATAATCGTTCCAAGTACCAAAGTGAACAGTACAGCCGCTTGCGGTGATACCGTCCATCTTGGGATATACGTGGCCGTCAATGGTCTCGTTTTCGCGAACCGAGCCGATCAGCATGCCGGTGTAGCGGTATGCGTAATACTGGTAGTTTGCGCAAACGTCATTATAAACGTCCATCTGCGCTGCAACGTGGCAGTTTGTAAATTCAATGCCGCCGTTCTTGGGTGTGCCTGCAGAGGTCTGTCCGCTGGTGGGATAATACTGGCCAACGATACCGCCGCACGCTACGTCATAAGAGCCCCACAGCGCGGAGATCTTGTTGGAGTTGTCTACGGTGATATTCTTGAAAGTGGTCTTCAGGCCTGCTTCCTTGGCATACCAACCGACACAGCCGACGATACCGCCATTGCCGATGTTATAGACACGGGGATTGCAGTTAAAGATTGCAATGTTCTCAAAGGTTGCGCCATCTGCATATGCAGCAATCACGCCCGTGGTAGTGATCTCACCGTCAGAGGTGAAGTTCTCAACGGTCAGATTCTTAACGGTACCGCGGTAAACCTTGCCGAACAGGCCCATACCGTCACGGTAATACTGCAATGTTGCATCGTACCAGTTGTGGTCGCCCTTCATCTCCCATGTGTTCTGGTAGAAGTTCGCAATGGTGTGACCATTGCCGTCAAAGGTGCCTTCAAAGGCGTAGAAACCACTGGAGATGGCAGTTCCCGTCTTTTCGTAAGTTCCCTCGTTGTTCCAGTAACCGATGGGGTAGAAAATCTTGCCCTCTACATTGTTTTCTTCATCATCACCAAGGTTGATATCCGCAAGGAGCTTTATGGTCTTGTCAGAGAAGGAATCATTATGGTGTTCGTCACCGTCGCTATCCGTGTAGGTAATCAGGAAATTGCCGCTCTCATCCTTAGCCATACCACCAACGATTGCACCAAATGCTGCAAGTTGGTCTGCGTTGGCAATCACAAGCTCGGTTGCATCAGCGTTATACCAGCCGTAATCAAATTCGCCATTCCAAGCGTTCACGGTATCAGCTACAACAGCCACCTCGGAGAAAGTAGCCATAGCAAGCGTGGTATCACCGGTTGCGGGAGCATAATAAAATTCGTTATGTGCATCTACGCCGTCAGCATCAACAGAGGTCATAACATTGGTTGCATCATCCTCTACATGGTAGAGCGTATAGTTACCGATATTCAGGCCGATGGGCATTGCCTTTTCGATGGTAATGACGAGCGCGGTTTGGTTATCATCCGCAACGCCCTCTACGTGGACGTCCAGAGGACGAAGGATCTCGTCGTCACTGAGCGTAACGTTGGCGTCACTCTTTTCCTTCTCGTCGACAGAGAGAACCAGAGTAGCCGTGCCGTCGGTCACGCCATCGACCTTCACGCCTGCGGGAACGGTGATGGAAACGCCCGCTCTGCTTGCAGACTTTTCGGTCTTGACAAAACCGCCCTCAACCTCAACCTCGATGGAGAGGTCGTCGATGTCGATTTCGGGGAATTCTGCCTTGTCGTCGTAGTCAGGGCCAAACGAGTCGCTTTCGTCACTTTCCTGCGTTGCGATCAGGTTGACGAAAATATCACCTGCGCTCAGATCCTGATATTCGTTGCCTGCGCTCTCCTGCATGTGCAGCGCGATGGTAACAATTTGGCTGTCATTTGCCTGGCCGTCGGGCTTCAGCTGACCCTTGACGAACTCGGAGGGCTTTTCCATGACCTGCGTCAAGGTTCCCTTGTGTGTCCAGCCGTTTGCTTCAGTGATATCTGCAAAGCTTTCTGCGGTTTCTTCGCCGTCAGCTATGTAAACGTCGATCACGTCGGACAGCTTGGCACCGTTCTCGCCAATATCGGCCGTATCGGGAGCGACCTCGATGGACAGCTGATACTTGAGCGCCAGCGTACCGAGGTTATCCACCTTGAGCTGCTCGACTCTCGTGTAGCCGGGCTCCCAATGCTTGTAATCAAAGATGGGTTGATCGGGATTTTGCTTCAGGGACACCCATTCGTCATTCTCGCCCTTCACGGAAAGGTCGACCTTCAAGGTACCCGACACGATCTGATTTCCCGCGCTGCTTACCTGATCGGTAAACCACGCAAACGTCGTTCCGAGCAGGGATGAAAACAACATCACAAGCACCAGAACGGCAGAAATCAGCCGTTGCTTTACGCTTCTTTCTTTTCTCATTTGTGTATCTCCTTAAATAGATTTCATGATTTACGTTCTCTTTGCCGTCTCAGCAATCAAGGTGCATGAAATGCAAGCTGCGCGATCAAATTCGCACCGCATCACCTTATGCACTTTGATTGCCGCCCAAGCCCCATTTGGGGCTTGGGGGCGTAATAATTGTTAGTTTGTTGCGTTGGGAGTCCAGGTCCAATCGTAAGTGTAGTTACCAGAGCTCCAGCTATAAGACTTATTAGTCAAGGTATAGGTGCCATCGGTACAAACCACAGTGGTTCCTTTCGCAAGACCGTCTTCCCATTGAGAACCGTTTTGATTGCTGTTCGCCACAACTTTATCCCAATCAGCCTTGGTGCCGTTGTAAGTAATATTAAGAACCTTTTCATATCCAACAAAACTACCAATATTCGACAAATTACCTGCAAAAGCACTATTTTCTATTTTGGTAATAGTGGAAGGAAGTTCAACCGTTTTCAAGTTCATCGTATCACCGAATGCCTGAGCATTGATTTCTTCAACGCCTTCCTGGATGATAACATTTTCCACGCTGGATGCCCAATCGCCGGTCAAGTCGGTAACCACTTTCACGGGCTTGCCATTAATATCACCCGGTATATTGATATCTGTACCAATATTGTCTGCACTCACTGCTTCCACAGTATAATAATCAATTATACCATCGCCCTCAACGTCAACACCAGTCAGGCCAAGGCCTCCTTCCTTGATGTTGTAATAGGGATAAATTGCAATATCACCACTTGCGGATTTAATGTTATATTCACTCAAGGAAGTAGAAGATCCATCTGCATTTCTTACTTCCCAATGATCGAATTCAAGATACTCAGAAGAGGACACAGGTCCTGCTACTTCAGTGAAATTTGCAGTTTGATTTGTAAAAGTCTGGCTGAAAATTACATTTCCATCTTCATCAATCCAGCGGGCAGTGTAGATATTTTCATAAGAAGGATACAATACCACATCATTCGTGTGTCCCGCTGGAATCTGATTATTATCAAAGGCCACCGAACCTGCTGTTACCCAAGTCTTAAAGGTTTGTCCTTCGGGAGTTGCTTGCGCATTGTATGCGGTGGAAATGCTATGAGCTGTACTATTGTCCGTAACATACTCAACACCAAGGATCTCTCCATCATACATATACGTTACTGTATAAACAACGTTTTGGGTAGATACATCGTCGTGTGTCTGCGCTCCGTATACGCCTTGGCCGCCGCCGTAGAGCTGGTTGAATACAATCAGTTCATTGTGACTATCACCCGTGTCATGCAGTGTCACATGATCAATGTCAGTGATTGCAACACCATCAAACGTGGGCACACCATATCTGGGGTTAGAGAATGCGGAGCAATTCTCACCCGCTTCAACTCTTACCCAAGGCCAACTGGAGTTATAGTTGGTAAATTCACAGTAGTGATAGTTCACCCAATCGCCATAGTACACGGTTACGTTCGAACAAGTCAAGAAAGCAGCAGTTGCAACCTTGGAGTTCTTACCATCAGCGGGAGGCGTATCGGTATTACCGATCAGCATACCCGCACGGCGATATGCATACCACTGGTAGGTAGAGGTTACGTCGTTGTAAACGTCAAGACGAGCTGCAACGGTAACGTTTTCCATAACTACCGTAGTAGTATTGCTATCATCCCATCTTGCGCCAATCACACCGCCAACGGGAGCATCAAAGTCACCCCACAGAGAACCGACTACTACATCGGAACCGATGGTGACATCTTTGATCGTAGTAGTACCAGCGCCATTCAGAGGGCTGACTTCACCGATCAAACCGCCGGTTGCGCGCTGATAGTTTGCAATCTTAGAATCATAAATTTTGATATTTTCATAAGTGCAGTTGCCCTGGGACAGACCAACCAGAATGCCCATTTCTACACATTCAGCCACGATGTCCGCACCGGTAATGGTCAGGTTCTTGAAGGTTGCATCTGCAGCAGCTGCAAACAGACCAAAGCCGCAGTTCGTGTAGGTGTAGTCCGTACCGTTACTTTCCAAGTCCCAACCGTTCTGGTAGAGGTTGGAAATGGTATGGCCGTCACCATCGAAGGTACCCTTGAAGACCTTGCCGTCAGCTTCATCTCTATTATACGCTGTGTCCACGTATCCCCAACCGATGGGATCGAAGTTATGATTGCCAAGATTGATATCCGCACCAAGCTTGACAGTTTTGCCTTCAAACGTATTGCCTAAATCAACAAGATTGCGGAATCCTGCGAAAGATGCTGCTTCTGTCAAAGTAAACTCTATAGCTGTTTCGTTATACCAGGTAGTATCAACCGCTTCACCATCCCAAGGATTGTTTGCAGCCACGGTTGCAGTAACCTCAGAGAAGGTAGCCATAGAGAGAGTGACCACTCCCGTTGCAGCATCATAGTAGTATTCATTATGTGCATCAAGCTCAGCAAGGGTATCAACAGAGGTCATTGCAACTGTCTGGCCGTTTTCTACGTGGTAAAGCTTGATGTTATAAGCTGCGTAGTTCTTGGGGAAAACGTCATGAATCGTGATCCGAATCGGCACAGTGTTGCTATCAGCCACACCGTCAACATGCACATCCAGAGGAATTGCCACGTCACCGCCGTTCATTTCCACAACAGCCTCGCGATCCTCAACAACGGCAATGTTAAGCGCCACCTCGGTTGCACCGTCCTCCAGCACAACACCCGCAGGCACTACCGCAGTACTCATGTCGCCATCCTTACCAATATTTACGTCGCTGTCTACCTTGCCATCAACAGCGGTCACAGGGCTGGCTGCATAGTACAACTGACCGGGCAGCAGCGGAAGCACTGCATCCTTGTCATAGTTCTCGTCAAACGCATCGCTCTCGTACGTCCACTGGGTTGCTACCAAGTTGACGTAGATATTGCCCACGCTCAGGTTCTGATACTCATTGCCTGCAGTCTCATCCATATGTAATGCAATGGTGTAAAGCTGCTCGTCGCCCTGCTCACCGTCGGGAGTCAACTGGCCACCGATAAAGGTTGCGGGGCTGTTCATCACGTCGGAAAGCGTACCTGCATGAGTCCATGTATTCTTGATATCCGCATAGCTCGTCAGGGTAGGATCGCTATTCGTGTAATATACCTGAATCACATCGGACAGCTTGGCGTTGTTCTCGCCAATATCCGCAGATCCTACAGCTACTTCCAGGGAGAGCTGGTACTTGAGTGCCAAGCTACCAAGGTTTTCCACCTTGAGTGCCTCGACTCTTGTGTAACCGGGTTCCCAGTGTTCGTAGTTGAACACCTTGTGGCCGGGCTCTTTCTTCAGGGACGTCCATGCGTCCTCGCCCGTCTTGTGCGACAGGTCGATCTTCAACGTACCCGATTGGATCGTGTTCCCCTCGCTGCTTACCGAGTCGGTAAACCATGCGAACGTTGTGCCAAGCAGCATTGCAAAGCAACAAACCAACGCAATCACGCTTACAAACAACGATCTGCGAGTGTTTTTTTGTTTCGTCATTGTTTTTAACCTCCTGTTGATATATCAATATTGTTGTAAAAACAAAACCTCCTGCCTTTTTCATCGGCAATCAAAAGGCACAAGGACCGGGCGGCGGGAGCTAGCCCCCGCCCTACTTTATGCCCTTTGATCACCGCCCAAGCCCCATTTGGGGCTTGGGGGTTATTATTTGTTTACTTAATGAAGGAGTGAATTACTTGTCGTTCTCTCCAACAGGAACATTGGCATCAAGTGTACCATCTACATATACCTTCACATCGTCAAGCTCATCAGCGTACTTAACCTGATAGAGTCCATGGAAAGCGTTGCTGTAAGTATTGGTACCCTCGAAAGAAACGGTTGCATCGGGGCTGCCGTTCTCAGGGTCGATACTAACAGCTGCCACAGGGATACCATCCCAAGTGGTCTTAGTGGTGGTAGCAATGAAGGTACAATCCTTAACCTTAATGTTCGTTTCAACAGTGTTGTGAACGAGAATTGCCTTAGCAGATCCGTCAACCGCCTCAAAAGTACAATTGTTAAACTCAACGTTTTCAGCGCCCCAAGTCCAAACGTAGCCGTTGTTGAGGTTGAACGTGCAGTTGTTGAATACACTATCACCGTACAGGCAATAGTTAGAGCCAACAATAGTGCAGTTATTGTAAGTTGCGCTCATACGAGCATAGCCGGGATGATCGTTACCCAGAATGTTCAGAGTCAGATTTGTAAAGGTTACGGTTGAACCGTCAAGGCTGTAGTCGATGTCGCCTTCAGCAGCGCCATCATCTTCTACATTAATGACAACATCACCATTACCGATCAGTTCCAGAGTCTTGCCCTTAGCGGAATCGGGAATTGCGTAAGTGCCGGAAGCAAGGGAAATCGAGGTGATGCCGTCTTCAATAGCAGCATTAAGTTCTTCCTGGTTGTTTACCTTATATGCGGGAACAGTATAGGTGAAGGTGCCAACAGTGATGTAGGCATCAGGACCAACCTCTTCGTTTGCAGTACCGCCTTCAGCATCCCAAGCCTTTGTGGTTTCGTAAATGCGGAGTTCAACGGTTACAGTTGTGCCTGCAAGTGCTTCCTTGTCGATTGCGAGCAAGCCACACTGGAAGCCCTTACCGTCATTGCCGAAATTGCAGATCTCTTCCCAGTTTACATAGTAGCCACCGGCCATGTTGGAAACGAGACGGATCTCGGTGCCGGCTGCGATATCCTGATCAGCAATCAGACCTACCCAGTTATCATTGTTATAATCCTTGCAGAAAGCAGAATAGTAGCCTGCGAGCATCATGGAATCAGTGGGAACATCCTTGTCAGCAGATACTACGAAATCTGCATGCCAGTATCTGTACTGAGACTGCTGAGCTTGTTCATAAGTCATAGTGGGTTCAAACTGGTATGCAACATCCAGCTTAGCTCCTCCGTCTACCGGAGTACCGTTGGGGAAAGTAGTTGTGTAAGAAATCTGAGTATTTTCCAGAGGTCTCACCAGAGCTGAAGGAATACCGGGATCGGGAACCTTTTCATCATAGTCCGTACCGAAAGCATCCTCTTCCTTGGATGCCTGGGTTGCGATCAACTGTACTGCGAAGCCGTCAACACCGATGGACAGATTCTGGTACTCGTTGCCTGCAGATTCCTGCATCTTGAGTGCGAGAGTCAGAGTTCTGACGCCTTCAGGAGCAAGCATGCCCTTAACAGTGTTGGAAATGTTCAGTTCAGTACCCATGATATCAGCCAGAGTACCGAGCTTTGTGCCGGTTTCAACCGCATCTCTGGTAAGCTGAGTAGCAGTTTCGAAGTAGTAAACGTCGATTACGTCAGCAAGCATGCTAACCTCGGAATCTGCGGTAACGCGCAGATAGTAGTTCAAAGCGAGAGAACCAACGTTGGAAATCTTGATGTGCTTTGCATCTACGTAACCGGGCTCCCAGTTATCATAATTAAAGATCTTGCCTTTTGCGGCATCATTCCATGTAGTAGTATCAGCATCGGGAGCATCTGTACCGTCAGCATACTCCATGATAACATCCAGAGTACCGGTCTGGATGATGTTACCTTCACTACTTACCTCATCGGTAAACCACGCGTAGGTCGTACCAAGCAGCATAGCGAAGCAGAGGAACAACGCCAGTACGCTCGAAACGAGTGCGCGCTTTGTGTTTTTCATGTTAGTCATTTTGATCTAACCTCCTCATGATATTTTTGGTTGACTAACTATGCAAAGCGAAAATTCGCTTATACACTTTGATTTTCGTCGGTGACTTCTTGTGAAATCTCCTCGGACGCAGGTTTTTCGTCGGTGACTTCTTGCGAAATCTCCTCGGACGCAGGTTTTTCGTCGGCGACTTCTTGTGAAATCTCCTCGGACGCAGGTTTTTCGTCGGTGACTTCTTGTGAAATCTCCTCGGACGCAGGTTTTTCGTCGGTGACTTCTTGTGAAATCTCCTCGGACGCAGGAATTGTTGCAGGTGTTCCCTCTCCGCTCTTTTCAAGCTGTGCCTTCAGGGCAAGCAGCTCTTGCATCATGCGCTGGGTTTCAGCGCGCTCTGCATCGATCTTATCCTTCTCGGCCTGCATGACCTCCATCTGCTCGCGCTTGTATCTGCGGAACAGGCGGATGACGTTGATGCCGTTATAAAGAATGAGAAGCAGGAAAGGAACCAGAATGCAAATGATATACCCGGGAACAGACTTGACAAATGCGAAGAACTTGCCGACTGCGGGCAATTTGCCTGCGTAGCTGCCCAGAACGTATTCGGGCTCTACAAGCGCTTCGTCATCCACTCCCGTATTTGTACCGTAGGTCACGTAACCGATCACTTGTCCTTGTTCGGTTCTTCTGACCTCGCGGATCATATGCGTGACGGTTTCCCCGTAGCTTACGCTGTTGGTCGACATGAACGCGATCACATCGCCCTCCTGCAAGCCTCTGGGATCCTTCACATTTTTGATGATCACGATATCTCCGGCATTGAAATGCACGTCCATATGTGCATTGTTCTCGGACAGGCTCATGGAGTCGGTCTGTACGATATAGAACTTGACACCGAAAATGCTGCGATCATTTTTATCAACGGTGGTAACGGTGACTATAGTGAATATCATCATAAAGACGGCAAAAGCAACCAGAAGCCAAGTGACGATCTTCAATATGAAATTCCAAATTTTTTTGATTGTGTTCATTTCAGATTACCCCTCAATTCCTACGTTGCCTTGTACCACATATACGGTTACACCAATTCCCGTATAGGTTTTGCCTTGAAATTCGTTGCCTACGGATTCCTTCATCTTGATAAACAAGTAGTAGGTATCACTTATGTTGTTGGTCTCCCCCGCCTCCAGGCGGCCGACGAACGAGGTCAGTCGCTCTGCTTGCTCGGGATCTGTCGGATCCTTGGATATCCAGACCTCAAAGGCCTCATGGAACGCTTCCATGTCAATATTCTCGTCTTCACTGACGGACAGACGGAAGTTGACGGGAATGTTTCCAACATTCTTGACCTTAAAGCCCTGCGTATAGAAGGTCGCACCCGGTTCAAATAAAATGTCCTTTTGTTCGGACGAGGTCATAAATTCCAACGTCTCTCCCACAAGCGACTCCTCGGAGGATGCGTCAACGATATCCACCTTGACTTCGCCCGCCGTTGTGATGATACCGATCGTACCGTCATTGGCATCGCTTGTGAAAAGTGCGAGTGTTGCACCCGTTAGGCTCACCAGGCAAAGCATAATGACTAATACCGCTATAATCAATGCCTGTTTATTCGTTTTATAACGGGACATCATTACCTCCTTGCCGTTATTTTTTCTAAGTAACTTTTACAGTTTTACAAATCAGATCTGTCAGATTCGCGTATCGGTAAATCAGTCGCCGTCGCCAACCCAAACGCCGCCTTCGATAATGCTGTCGTCATCCGTATCCACGGTTCCGTCAACCACACCGTTAGCCTGAACAGCCTCAATGATGATTACGAAGTTAGCTTCAAGATTCTGATACTCGTTGCCTGCTGCTACGGGCAGCTCCAAGGTAACGATCACTTCTTCCATATCCTGGCCGGGCTGCAAAGTTTCCCAGTCAGAAGTGAAGGACTGGCCCTTGATGATGATGGGATAGCTGCTGACGGTGAAGAACATGGAGTTCTTGCCTCTGGTCAGAAGCTGCGCGGTTGCTTCATCAGTGCACTTGACCACGTAGCGATACTGGATAGCTACGTCGCTGTTGTTGGTAGCAGAGATCGGGATTTCGATCTTGTCACCGGGGGTGATTCTTTCGATGCTCAGCTCCATCTTGTCGACGTCATAAGATGCAGTGCCGCCGTTGGAGAAGCTTAAGCCGTCCTGCTGCTCGTGAACGTACTTGTTGCCGTTCTCGTCCTTCAGGTTACCGTTCACATCAGCCTTCGCGGAGTAGAGAGTCAGTTCGCCAACGTTTGCTACCAGGTCAACGTTTGCCGAGGAAACAACGATGGAAACCTCTTCTCTGTCCGTGAACAGTGCGAAAGTGGATCCTGCGATCAGACAAAGGCACACTGCGATCGTCACGATAGAGGATAACAAAACTTTCTTTTTCATTTTGTGTTTTCTCCTTTTTATATAATTTTTTTGAAGCTTGGTGGTGTTCCGAATGCTGACTCAAGCTTCTTAAGTCATGCACCCGGCTTTCATTTGGTGTCGTATTTACGGTGCTGCGGGATTTTGTGTTACCTGCACCGCATATACGACCAAGTCGAATTCCAGATCCTGATTTTTGGCTGCGTTGTTCTCAGCCAGATCCAAAAACTCGACCTTTATTGTGAACTCTCCGGACGCGCCCTTGGCCAAAACACCAATGGGCTGTGCGGAGCTTCCAACAACTAAACCCTCACTTAAAAATGCGTCATTTTCGGTATCCGTGGTCACGGTCACCTTGAGCTGCTCTGCCAACGCATTTTTTTGTTCATCCTCGGCATCCGCGCACACGATTCCCACCCAATAAGCAAATGCCACGTCGCTGTTATTGCTGACCTGCATTGCCGCGGTGTATTCGCATCCGGGAACAATCCGAGTGTTCCCATCAATATCAAACACGTTTCTTGTTGTAGAATTGGAGAAATCCACGATCTCATCATTTTCCGCATCCGTCAAAAAGCCGGTCGTGTTATCCAATGATTTCGTTACGAGATTGGTTCGCACCAACGTAATATCCAGATCGCCTGCCTGCAAAATGTGTGTTACCTGCGCAGTATCCGAAAATAACGCATAGGTCATTCCAACGATGGCGGATATACACAGCAAAATCACAGAGCCGGAAATAAGCAAGGACCTTTTTCTGTTCGTATTTCTCATAGTTGCTCCTCCTTTCGTACAGATTTTTTGTATTGAAATGCTATTGGCAAAACAATCACTTTACAACACGCACAAGTTTCTTGAGCGGTCTGTCCGTGGGAAGAGATTCTATGCGGTAATTTCCGTTGATAACGGTTGCCGTACGGAGAATTTCACCGTGACGGTGCTTATCAAAGGTAGGTACCAGTACGATGTCGCCTCGATGGACGATCTGGCCGTTCGGATCATACTTATATATCTTGTTTTTCGCCATGCTCTCGGGCCATGCGACGTCGATGACCTCAATGCCCTCCTCAACCGATTCGGGCTCGGGCAGATCCTCGGGAATGATAACCGGCTCGCATTCCACCACCTCAAGCTCGGGTTCGGGCTCGGGTTCCGGTTCGGGCTCCGGCTCAGGTTCCGGTTCGGGCTCAGGTTCGGGCTCAGGTTCGGGCTCGGGTTCAGGTTCAGGCTCCGGTTCGGGCTCCGGCTCAGGTTCCGGTTCGGGCTCAGGTTCGGGCTCAGGTTCGGGCTCGGGTTCAGGTTCAGGCTCCGGTTCGGGCTCCGGCTCGGGCTTGGGCTTTCTCTTAACAATCTCAATGATCAAATCAATGATAACGTATCCCAACGTTACCACGGAGAAGATCGTTGAAATGATCATGAATATGATTAAAATTATGTCCATGAAATCCATTCTTACGTCTCCTTACTGTGTATATCATTCTCGTCGGTCTTTTCTTCCTTGGGGACGGATTGTGCGTTCTTTAAGCTCTCCAGCTCGGCCAGTTTGCGGCGAAGCTCTTCAAGCTCGTTATCCTTTTCCTCTTTTTCCGCCTGCTCGCGCTGTTTTTTCTCGGAGGAGAACATCTTGAAAATCTTGACAACCTCAAGCAGAATGATGATTGCGCAAGGCAGAATAATGACAAGTACAATAAAGATGGGTTGCATCAACAGGCTCATGATCACACCGAAGATGTACGACTGCCCCGTCACCTGACCAATGACGTAATTGGTGCTGTTGGGGATCGAGGTGTCAATGACCTGATACAGCTGGCCGGACTCCGAGTTGGTATTATCACCTGCCAACTCAATGATAAAGCCTCCCGTTTCCTTTTCCGTGATCGAAACGATACGGTGCGTGATGGTGACCTGCGTGGTATATACGTAGCGGAAAGTCAATACGTCACCGACCTTCAGGCTTCTGTACCATTCATCAGCTTCAGCCGCATCCTCCGGCATGACTTTCACAAACACCATGGAGCGAATCGGGATGTCCTTGATCTTATACTGTGATACGTCGGTAAACTCGCATTCCTCCATAGAGTCGGAAACAACCACGCGCATTTGATATCCGAAAACCTCTGCCGCACCGTCGATATCCTTCTTGGACATCACGGTCAGAAATACCGCGGCAATACAGATGATGAGAAACGCGTATAAAAGCACGTTCTGTACGACGTCGCTCATTTTTTTCATCTTACTCTTATCCATAAATTACCTCACTCATTGCTTGCCTTTACGTGCAGTTCGAAAACTGCTCCTGCATTTTTGGCTTCGTTGCCAACCTCTATGGGAAGATAATATATAATGGTCAATTCCGTATTCTGTTTCCTGTCAAAATCAACGGGCAACGCCAGATGCTCCTGCTCAAAAGCAGCGGCAAGCAGCTCGTCATACAGCACCTTGTCCCCGGACTGAATTTTGACACGTGCAAAATTTTTCAGCGTTCCCTCTTCCAGCTCCACAAAGTCAAAGAGCAGCTCGTATCTGTCGGCATGCTCACCCTTGAGCGTGATGGTATACTCACACGACTCTCCCGGGATCAGGCAAAGGTTTTCAAACTCAATGACCTGCGTGGATTCACTCGCCAGGTCGACCACGATCTCGTCGTCTTCACCGACTCCCGTAGCGCCCGTCAATATCATCAAAGCCACACCGATCAGCGTTAAAACACTACCACCGATCAACAGAACCCACATTATAATTTTTCTGGCCATCGTTACCCTCCTTTACCAAAATCCGTTGTAATCTCACTGTTTGACAGAATCCTTGAAATAAGGCCGCATCATGCTGTACAGAACAATGAATACGTGCTGTCTGTTATCCTCGCGATCCTCCAGCCTTCCGTTATGTACCTGAAGGCCGAAATCCAACAGCGCAATAAACACGCTGCGCATGATTGCCCGATCATCCGCTTCTGCTTTGAAAAGCGGTGAAAACTCAGCTATCAGCTTATTAAAGTGCATTTGCTGCGTATCAAAGGTTTGTCCTTTGAAGTATATGGAATAGTAATATCTGACGTAGCAGCGGCAATGCTCCTCGTTTTGCATAATAAAGTGCCACACGTCCAAAAAGATCCGGAAGAGCTTTTGCTCGGTATCGGGCTCCATTCCGCCCGCTGCCTCGATCGCCTCCTTGAATACCAGGTACATTTCCTTATCAAGATATGCAAACATGGATTCATACAATGCTTCCTTGCTGCCGTAAAGTCGGTAAATATATACCTCATTCATACGCAGCCCCTCGATCGATCCGCTGCAATGCGTCAATTCCTTGGTCGTGGCCTTTTCAAAGCCACCTTGCGCGATCAAATGTATGGCGTTTTTGATCAGTAGCTCCTTGATTTCTGCTTCGTGCTTCAACTCAGCACTCCTTTCTCAAATTCCCCATCCAAATGTTATACGTAAAACTGATCTGTAAATGTAGCGAGCGCTACACATCCTGCAAAATAAATACCCCTCTGTCGGGAGCCGAAAAAATAGTACAAAATACACATAATAAGAGTTATGTGATCAAAATCAAAAAAGACTCTTCGAACAGGCTGTGCAAATCATAAAAAAGAGCGCAACGATAAGCCTTTCGTCACTTTTTTGAAAAAAAGTATCATCGAAAGGTCTTTTCGTACGCTCAAATTTGTCCACAAATCCTTAAAAAGCAGTTAAAAGTATTGACATTTCAAAATGCATGTGATAAAATGTAGAATGGATAATGGGTATTTGTCCCACATAACTCTTATTATGTGATACGAGGTCTCGGTGTGCTTGTGCCGGGGCTTTTTCTTATAGGATCAGCCTCATATGCTCCATTTTACGTTTGTGCTCTGTCCCGGTCGTTACGATATATATGCGCGTTGTATTGATGCTTGCATGTCCGAGGATATCCGCAAGCTTGGCAATGTCCTTTTCGATCCCGTAAAAGGTGCGCGCGAACAAATGGCGCAGATTATGGGGGAAAACCTTGCTTGCCTCCACGCGTGCCATCCGGCACAGGGATTTCATTTCCTTCCATATATAATGTCTGCTGATCGGTCTGCCGTTGCGTGTAATAAATATAGGGCCTGTGCCAATCCCCTTTTCATTTGCAAACCGAATCAGCTTCTTTTTCAATTCGGAAACAATGAAAATCCGACGGTTCTTTCCTTTGCAATTCACGACAGCTTCACCTCGTTGCACTGCCTCTATTGTGATATATTCAAGCTCACTGACACGAATCCCTGTGCCGCAAATGGTTTGGATAATCAAGTACAATTGTTTTTTGCACTTCGTTTTGGCAGCCTCGAGCAATCGGAGATATTCCGCACGGGACAATTCCTTTTCCTCCGGGCAATAAACTTGCCTTTGAATTCTGAACTGTTTCACACACAGATCGTGCCTATCGCAAAAGCGGAGAAAGCAATTCAAAGCAGCAATCATGGAATTGGCGCTTGTTACCGCATAGTTTTTGGCAAGATAGCTCTTATATGCAATGATACTTTGCTTTTCGATCTCTTCTTGCCCGATAAAGCCGGCAAAGCAGCGGATATCTCTTACATATTTTTCGATGGTTTTTTCGCTTCGTTCCTGCTCCTGCAGATATTGCACAAAACAGTTGATTTGTTTCGAATTTAAGGATATTTTTTTCATAACGTCTCTCCTTTGCTTATTCGTATACTTATTTTACCAAACATTTGCGAATTCTACGCGTCTGCTGATCAAAATCCCTTCTCTTCAAAGCAAATAAAATAATGGCGTTGCGACCTTCGGGTCACAACGCCATTACTTATAGTATTCTTTTTTAGTTACTCCAACCATTCCGAACTTTTCAATATTTTTCGAGAACAAGCACATTCACACAGCCACTCTTTACGGTTCCGGCATCAATTGCGATCATGCCATTGCCATAAAACGGCTCACTACAATCGGGCTCACGCGAACCATCAAACATATACCCCAGGCGTGCAGGACGATGTCCGCACACAATTGTTTTTTCTTCAAGTGTGGTTCCCACGTCATATAATTGCTGCCACTCCAGCAAACGGGCTTCCTCCCATGCCAAAACAGACTCCGCACGCCAGGATTGGCTGATATACGGGCTCCGTCCCTCGATTACAATCGGAAGCCAGCCGTGAACAAATACATACCTCTGAGTTTCATAGAAATCCAACATCGAAATGATTTCAATATATTTCTCAATCATAAGTCACAGACTTATAAAAGATCGTTTATCTGATTTTCATAATAATCATTCTCATATTTCTTGATCACAAATTTATGTCTGCCGTTTACATCCAAAGCAAAATAATTGGCCCCGTACATTCATCCACAGAAGCCGTTCCGCTGACTGTACGGTATCCTGCTATCTCCTCGTCCCCCAAAAGCGCCATCAAAACCAACATGGGATCCCAGGAGTGTCTTCCGTTTTTCGAACCGTGATCAAGAAGCACTTGATACAAATGATCGTTTTCATTCAACTTGCCTCCCGTAATGACTCCATATCCGACTTCCCACTCAAGGAATGTAACAGGGATTGGACAAAGCTCGCAAAACGCTTTGCCAGCCACACGTGAGCGCCGATTTCGGCAAAAATTGTTTTCCTTCTCCCCATCAGCATCCCACTTGCCTGCCATCATCCATATTTTCGAAACCTTTTCGGACACAAGCGCAAAGCCGCTTTTCTCAGAAATATCATCGGCACTACTGGCAAGCAAATTGGCAAGAACTTGAGGATAACCTATTTCAATCATTTCCAGTTTTTCTGTTTCACATGCAAGAAGTCTTCTGTAAAAACGAACAGCATCCTCTGCCTGTGCATTGCATGCCGAAGGACAGAACGTTTCCGCTAACCTTTTTTGATACGGTGGGCTTCCGCCAAAATCGGTCGCATTTAAGTCTATCCCAACAGGAACGTCCTCAATCCTTCCGCTTTCAGAAAGGCTTTTAATGACGCGACAGAATATTCCATACACGCATTGATTCCGATGGCGAGAAGCTGAACCGTTTTATCTTTTACCGCGTTGGATAGCAGGCGTAACGCTACTGCATCATCGCAATCCGTCCACCAATCTGTCCCTAAAATTATCTTCCGCACAACAAGCTACTGCCTTTCTCAATTTCATTATAACGCAAATTCCGCAAAAAATATATTTTGTAAAAAAAGCCTAAACACATCAGGCTTTTTTATCTTATCGTTTTCCTTTTCTTAAGAAAATACTTGCAGAGTGTGGAATAGCGGTAGAAACATCCATTTCAACAAATTTTTCTACGTCAAACCCGACGTTTCTGAATTCTTCGATATATCCGATCTTATCTTTGGCTCTCGCAGGAAGAAGAGGAATAAGTACCTCTACTATGCTGCCGTCAACGGAATTTCTGACTTTACGTAATTGCGATGTTTTATAGTCTTGTCCTGTGATTTGTTCCCATTCCTCGACAGTGTTAACAACGCCCTGATAAGCTTCGTTATGTCGGTATGATTCTCTGAAGAAAAGCATCGGTGCATTTTCCTTTAGCGCATCGTATGCGTTTTTCAAATAACGATTTCTATCGCTATCTGTAATCAACATATGAAACCCCATGCAGTCAAGAGCGGCATCAAAGTGTTCTGTTACACTTTCCTTTACCATGTCGAGAACCTCAACATTGGCATTCGGATATTTTTTCAACAACTCTTTACTTTTTGCAATGGCAGATGGCGAAATATCCACACCGTGATAGACACATCCAAGTTCAGACAATATAACTCCACAGGCGCCCTCTCCGCAAGCATATTCAATGATTGATTTTCCCTGCAGGTTGTTTTCTTCCACCCACGATTTCAGTGTATTATACAGCACCTCATCATCGGGAGAATGCCCCCAACGTTCTGCGCCTGCAGAAAATACTGCTTGATAGCGATCCTCATAAGCCATGTAATATGGTTTATTCATCGTTAACCACCGCCTTCCTAATTTTATAATATCATAAAAGTGTCAAATAGTCAACAATATTCAACCTATAGTTAATTCGTAAGTCCTATATCATTAGGAACAAGAAACATTGCATTGCAAGCCGAGTATGGAATTTGCAGCTTGCCTGCGGTATGGAATAGTGAAGTATCAGAACCGTATCCCTTGAACCAAGTGACCTACTCGGAGCCTATGGCTCAAGTCATGTGACACCCTGTATCAACGAATTTGAGCCGTATAACGGCTCAAATGTGCAGCATTCACTTGATGTCTGAACGACATCATTGTGCAAAGCACAAATTTGTGCTTTGCAAAAACGCGAAGGCTGCCGTCAGCCGCCCCGTTGGGGCTGCTGGCTGTATCAGTATGGGGTGTCACTGGGACAAGGGCAGGAGGAGGGAGCCAAAAAGAGAACCCGAGGCGGATGTCTCGGGCAATCAAATATTATGTTTTCGTTATCTTTCGCATCCCACGGTACATTTCGCGATAAGCATCCAGCAGTCTCTCAATATTTTCGTCAGTCAACTCAAAATCTCCCGAAATATTTTCTGCCATGATCTCCAAAAAAGCATTCGTGCTGCCCTCGTGATCAAGTTGCCACGTAATTTGCTGACGCAAATATTCCTTCATCTCCTCCGGCACTTCGTCTCCGGGCAACACGTTCAGTTTTTTCCTCCTTGCTTTCGGCAAATATGAAAGCAGTTCGTCTATAGAGCATGCGAAAACATCCGCTATGCTTGGTAAAAGCAAGATATCAGGCGAGGTCTTTCCGTTTTCCCATTTAGAAACCGCCTGAAATGTCACGCCGAGCTTTTGTGCAAATTCCTCTTGTGTCAAGCCGTTCTGCTTGCGATATTTCTTCAAATTCTGTGCTAAAATGAGGTTGAACTGTTCCATGTATTTGTACCTTCCTTATATGTTTATGAACTTATTATAGCACACTCAGGGGGCTTATGCAATAAAACAGATGCCGAGTTTATTCAACTTGCTGTTGAATTAAATCCCCC
>JAFTLD010000033.1 GCA_017452945.1 Clostridia bacterium
ATGCAGGCTATGTGTTTTTAATCGTGATGCTCATAGTTGTTTCTTCCTAAATACGTCCAAAATGTGGTTTGTTGCCCCAACCATTTCGGTGCGCTCGCAGATGGTTAAGTGATATTTCATGTAAAGCGCAAAGGTTTCGGTATCCATGGCGTCCACCGCGCCGCCAATATAGTGCGTCAGCATATCCGCGCCCACGTAATGCAGCCGCTGTACGGGCAGGGGATTGATCAGCGCGTCAATGTCCTCCTTGCGATACAGGGCGAAGATCTCAGCGGGTGTGGAGCTCAGCGCAAAGGTATCGTAATCGATCAGATCCTTGTATTGCGGATCGTGAATGCCGCCGCGCGCAAAGCAGAATTGGTAGACCGTCATGTCGCTGTTACAGTAAGCGGCAAAAATTGTGCCGCCGGGGCGGGTTACGCGCACCGCCTCGCCAAGAGCCGCTTGCTTGTCCTCGTCGGTATACAGGTGGTACATGGGCCCCAGCAGAAGCGTGACGTCAAACGTATCCGAAGGAAAGCGGGAAAGATCAATTGCGTCGCCCTGCAAGATCGAGACGTTTTCACCCTGTACGGTGTTTTGCTTGAAAACTTCAATGTTGCATTCCGTCAGCTCCACGGCAGTCACCTCGTAGCCCTTTTGCGCAAAATAGTGCGAATAGCGACCCGTGCCCGCACCGATTTCCAAAATGGTCATGCCGGGCTTTAAGTACTTTTCAATATAGTGTACGGTAGTCAGAAACTCCACCGAGCCATGCTGTGAGCCGAAACGTGCGTGCTCATCGTAGTTTTCATAGTGGTTTTTCAGTGCTTCAATTCTTTCCATATGTCCCTCCATGCCGCCCATGGCGGCTCAAATCGTGATGGAAACTTCACGGTGGAGCTTTGCTCCAAAAATGGGTAGGGACCCATTTTTAGGTGAAGTTTAAGCGTGATTGGTAAGCTTAAAGGAATATAACGTGATCTTTCACGCTATACCTCCCAAAAGAAAAACGGTGCAAATCGCTTTACACGACTTGCACCGTCAATATCCAAATATCGATAGCCTATCGGTTATCTTGAAAAATGGGTATGACAATACAAGCCCGACCTATCCCAATTCATGAGATACATGCCGCGCACGTTTTCGGTATTCAGAATAGTAGTGAATACGAACATTGTCATAGCTCCTTTTTGTAATTTGGTATAGTATAGCACGCATTTTTGCGTTTGTCAAGAGATTTTGGGGGTTATTTCCACTCCCGATCCAGCACCTTTTTTCTGTCCTTGAGGAAGTTGATCAGAAAATCGTAATTTTTCTCGGTAATGTCGTCCTTATCCGTGTACCAAAGCCGGTCGTTGAGAGCAAGAGATTCGTCAATGTCGCTTTTGTAGTCTTGCACGTAGACGATGCAATCGCCCAGCACCTCGGAATAGTAGGTCTGATACCGCTCGCAAAGCTTTGTGTAAAGCTTGTCCGAGCGCGCCACGCCGCGGAAGAATTCGTTGGAGTATTCGATCTTGCTATCCACGGTGTAGTATTCGTTGGGCTCGTTGGTCCATGGTACGTAAAGGCTGTAGTCATAATCCCATACAGGACCAAACGCCAGCTTTTCGCCCGCGATCTGATAGGAGTAGAAGGATTTCCAGACGTGATCGCGCTCACCCATGATCTGATCAATGATCATGTGGTCAATCAGCGAATCGGTGTCCATATATGCTTCCATCTTTTTGGTGTTGCCCTCGCGGCAAGCGTCCAGCACCTTTTTATAGTAATTCTCCAACTGCGCAAAGAACAGATAGAACTGCGCCTCGGAGCAAAAATCCTCTTTTTTGGGGTATTTGAGAGAGAAGTACTTGTTGCACCACGCCACGTAGAAGTAGTCCTCGCCCTCCACGGCATTCGGATCAAACTGCGCATCCTCGTCCAGGCAGACGTAGAAGTTGAACTGATCAAGGCTGGTCATGTCGGGCGTGATGGTCTGCTTAAGGCCCATGCGCCCCTCGTTTTCCTGCACCTGCTCGCAAAGCGTGTAAAGACCCATAAATTCACCGTTAAGGTAGAGATTGACGTGATGCACGGTGGGGGTAAAGTCCAAAGCATCCGAGACTTCTCCCAAATAAAAGGCGGTGGTGTTGTGCATGCAGGATGGATCAAGATAATCGGCCAGCAGCACCCAGCTTTTTGCCTTATCAAGCCCAAACAGTGAAACTTTTTGATTGAATTTGATGCGGTAGGGCTTTTTGGGATATCCCTGCGTGGAATTGCCACGTAATCGGATGCCACCGCCCGCACTATAAACCTCATCCTCGGTGTTGACCAAGTCGAAATCCATTTCCACGTAGTCGTGACTGTTATAAATGGGAGCGTCGCCGGTGTCAATGCGCACGATGGGCAGCTCGCGCGTCACGTAATCCAAAAGCAGCGTGATTTTGGTATCCTGCGTCACGTTTTCAAGCGAAATCTCGTTGCCCCCGTATACTTGACCGTCGATTTCGTAGCCGTCGTACACGTAGCCGCGCTTGATCTCGAACGAAACAGGTACGAATGCCGTATCTGTCACGTCCTGCACGGGCTCGCCGCCCGAAAAGACGACTGCTCCCTCGATCGGGCAGACGATCTCGACCACCGTGCGGCCGTCGTCAGTCTCGGTCTCGGTCTCGGTCTCGGTTTCGGTTTGAATTTCGGTTTGGGTAATGCCGTCGGTCGTTTGCTCTTGCGGTGCGGGGGCGTCGTTGCACGCAACCGGCAAAAGGCTGAGCAAAAGAACGAGGCAAAGCCATGCTTTTTTCATAAAAATCCTTTCTTATACGGATTCGGTATCGGGCTCAAGCCGCTTGCCCATGAGCAAAATGTAAGCCACAATACCCAGCTGAATGATGCCCGAAAGCGCGATCAGCCATGGGATGCCGCCCTCGTAGGTGTAACCGAACAGGGGCAGAGCGAAATTTTTGGAAAGGGCTACGAACACAGTTCCGAATAACAGCCCCGCAGCCGCGCCTGTGTTGAACACGATCTGATAAAACGAGGTATAACAGGTACGGTTGACCTCGGGCATGTTGATGTATTGCATGTTTGCCACAATGGTGTTGCGTCCCACGCCCGCAAAATGCTGCGGCAGACGGATCAGTAGCAGCATAACAACCAGCAGCCAAGGTGCAAGATCGGGGCGGATGAGCGCATAGACCAGCTGCAACGGGGCTTCGATCAATAGCGCCAGCGCCAGAGCGCGCAGCCAGGAGGTTTTTCCGATGCGGTTCTGCCAGAACTTCATGGAGAAGGGGAAGAAGAAGGGGTAAACGAAAATAATCAAGCAATAAAGGAAGTAGGTAATGCCAATGGTGTCCATCAGATAGACCTGCAAAAAGGTATTGTGGCAGTAAAGCGAGAACTGCCATGCGAATACAGCGACCATGACAAGCATGTATTTTTTGTTGGAGAGGGGAATTGTGATGATGTCGCGGAATTTGGGCGTGTGGATCACGGGGTAATCCACCTCGCGCGGCAGAGAGAGCAATATCACATCCACAATGCCCAGGATAAAGCCGAAATGGCGAACGTACTCCAAAAAAACCAACTGATCGGCAGGCATGGCAGCCAGCTTATCTGCGTATACAGCGGCAAGCAGTACCAGGATTCCCGGCAGCAGCGCAGCGGCAAACTGATTGAAGGTCATGTAATGCGCGCGAATGCTCTCGGGAAGGAATTTCACGTGCCAGGCGGCGTAGCCCGAAACAGCGATAATGTTGAATATGTAGGCGATGAATTGCAGCACCGACA